>NZ_JACJSE010000006.1:300000-406521 GCF_014698045.1 Aulosira sp. FACHB-615 | reverse complement strand
TGATAAGATATCGGGCATGGGCTTGTTGTGGCTTTTGAGTTGTCGTTTGGGAAGACAATAACTCTACTACATCAGCCCTCTCTCTTCATCCTCTTATTTTGGCGAAGGTATTGCTAACATAGATTCAGTTTGGGGAATCCACCGAGGTATGACCAACGATAGAAATTTAACTTTCAACTTTATGAAATACTGTCAGTAGATTTAGCAGAGCTTATGAGTGAGGCTCTCCTAGTAATACAATTGAGCATTTCAATTCTTTCAAAATTTGGGTTGTTACTTGACTCACACCTAAACCGCCGGCGGTGCGATAGCGCACAGAACGCAACACTGCTAAATCAAAGGCTTGAGCTTCTCGAATAATTACTCTAGCGACATCATCGCCTTTAACTGTTTGGATGTTAGTTTTCACCTGTAACTGACCTTTTGCCGTAATTTCCGATAATTGTGATGTAAATTTTTCTACTACAGATGGGGGCGTTTTGCGATCGCTCACATGCAACAATACCACCTCTGCCTGATTCACATCAGCTACAATTTGTGCGAACCTAACAGCACCAATAGTTTGTCGCGTCAAATCACCAACGGGTACCAGAATTCTTTGGATACTGGTTGGACTACTCAATAAACGTGTCACCGCCACGGGACAATGTGAAGACCAAAACACACTATCAATCACACTCCCAAACAAACGAGCGCGAAACCCTGTTGTTTGTGACCAACCCATCACCACTAAATTCGCATTGCGTTCTCGACTCGCACGACTAATTCCCAAAGCTGCATCATCATCAATACGAATTGCTGGTGATACTTCCACATCAAATTCTTGACTGATTTCTTGCGCCATCTTCAATCTTTTTTGACTTTGGTCTAGCGCCGTCACCAATTGCGGATCATCCATTTGAATCAAAGCTTTAGTAATCGCTAATGGGACAATTCTCCCACCTTCATGACGCGCCAATAATGCCGCCATTTCTATTAAATAACGCTGGGTTTGAGGATTGTAAATCGGCACTACTACAGTAAATTGATGTGGTTTTTCTTCTACCTCAGTTTCAGGACTTTCCCACCAAGTTGCCAGACTATCTGTTTCTAAATCTGCATCACTAACTTGTAAAGCTGTGGCAAACCTAGAAGTAATTACTGGCCCTAAAATAGCAGTCACCAGCATCAAAACAATCACACTATTTAAAACACCTTCACTGATTAACCTTTCCCCAGCAGAGTTAACAGTTTGATAAGCCACTAATGCCGCCGCTAATGTAGCTGCTACCTGCGGTAGAGATAACGACCACATTGTGAGCATTTCTGCCGTATTGTAGCGATAAAATAATTTTGCTAAAAATGCCGCAATAAATTTACTGCTAATTAAAGCTATGACGATGACCACAGTCAACCAAACCGAACTTAGAGTCTTGAGAAATGCTGGGATATCAATCAGCAACCCCATATCGACAAAGAAACATGGGATAAATAAAACACTCCCAATAAACTCAATTTTCTCTTTAACTGGGCTACGTCCTAAAACATCATTAACAGCTAAACCTGCTAAAAATGCCCCAACAATTTTCTCAACTCCAATCACTTGCGCTCCCACAGAAGCCAAGAATAATGCTAGTAAAATAAATAAAAACTGATTACTTTGTTCATCTCCCGAACGCCGAAAAAATTCCTTACCAGCCCAGTCAAAACCAAACAAAACCACAACCGCATAAATAGCTAATCCACCCAAAAGTGTGGCTAAACTCAAGGCTGTAAATTCTCCACCATGAATCCCCACACAAATGGCTAATACCAACAAAGCACCTGTATCAGTAAAAATTGTTGCGCCAATTGTTACAGTCACCGCTTCATTTGTGACCACACCCAACCGACTAACAATTGGATAAGCCAATAAAGTATGGGATGCCAGCAAAGAACCAATCAGAAAAGCAGAATTCCAACCAAAATTAAATAACCGCCCAACTAAAACACCAGCTATTAACGGCACTAAAAAAGTCAGAGTCCCAAATCCAATAGAACGATTTCTAGTTTTGCGAAACTGCTCTAAGTCAATTTCTAAACCTGCAACAAACATCAAATAAATCTTGCCAATATCCGATAGCAGTTTGATGGTGTCAGATTCGGAATTAAGTAACTTTAAACCATTTTCTCCTAAAATCACACCTGCTACTAGCAAACCCACCAATCCCGGCAATCGCAATTTTTCAAATATCGGTGGTACAGTAAAAATGACTGTGAGCAGAATAGTAAATGCAATAATTGGGCTGGCGACTAAAGATTGGATTGCCATTTGTAAATTAAATATTTTTGGGGAAGTTGTATCTGTTGAGAATTTTTAGCTCAGTAAAATTCAATTTTCTACATTCAGCCTTTCAAGTTTTATCTTGAAAAGAGACTTTTTCACATCTATACACAGATAGAGTGACATAATTTTCTTCCAAGTCATAAAATGCTTTTGAGGTAAGAATTCAGGAATCAAAATCTATAGGTGTAGGTTGGGTGGAGGAACGGAACCCAACAGAGTATGCGTGAATGTTGGGTTACGCTATTGCTACATCCAACCTTACTATTCTCTTAACTGAAGTACTTTTATAGCCTTTCTTAACCTAGCAAGATACAGACAAAAATAATTAACCGCAGATAAACGCAGATGGACGCAGATAGATTCGTCCTTCATTCAACTAGTAAACGCTATAAATTCTGAATTCTGGCTCCTGAGTGCTGAATTATTACTCTTTGAAAATATCTCAAAATGAAAAACAGAGGAAAAGATGAGTTATGTTACTCTTCCCCTGAAAATTTGCTTTGTTTTTAGACAAACTTGATATTTACTGCCAAATGTAAAGCAGAACAAACAAGACAATCCAAATCACATCCACAAAGTGCCAAAATAGTGAAGTAGCATTCACACCAAAGTGGCCAGATTCGTAATTACCTGGAATGAAAGAACGAATCAAAATCATTAATTGCAACAAAATACCTGTTAAAACGTGTAAACCGTGGAACCCAGTTAACAGGTAGAACATCCCGCCAAAAGTTCCAGAAGTGAAACCAAAAGCTAGGTGACTCCATTCAATAGCTTGTCCGGCTAAGAAGTAACTGCCCATTGCCATTGTTGCCAGCAGATACATCCGAAAACCTGATAAGTTTTGACGTTGTAGGGCGCGTTCTGCCAAATAAATTACAAAGCTACTCGCAACCAACACAACAGTATTAATTGCTGGTTCTCTAACTTCTAATCCTTCCACACCAGCCGGTAGCCAATTAGGAGTTGTCAACTTATAGACAATATAGCCGGCGAAAAAACTCAAGAAAATCACACTTTCCGACAGTAAGAAAACAATAAAACCAAACATTTTATTGCCTTCTTCGTCATGTCCATGCTCACCGCTATGATGAGAGTGATTCTGCAACTCTTCAGAAACAATATAGCTGTCCATTGGTAAAATTTTTATTCGTGTAATATTGCTTAGAAAATGCTCCGCGTAACTTTGCGCTTACCTCAGCGCCCTTCTGCGTTTAAAAAACTCAACTTCTAGTAGTGGGGACACACCAGACAGATGTCTGGCAAGTTTTACTTAACTATGTCCCCAAATTTTCTTTGTCATTGATGGTGACTATGAGTTTCTGCTACCAAAGGTTCTGATTTGCCGTAACCGTAAGGTTCAGAGATAACTACAGGAATTTCTTCAAAGTTCTCAACAGGTGGTGGTGAAGAAACTAACCACTCTAAACCAATTGCCCGCCAAGGGTTATCAGGTGCTTTTTCGCCTTGCATCCAAGAAATCACCATGTTGAAGATGAATGGCAAGGTAGACATACCTAACAAAAATGCACCCAGACTGGCAACGATATTCCACTGTTCATACTCTGGCGCGTAGGAAGAAACCCGGCGTAACATCCCTTGCAGACCTAGTGGGTGCATAGGTAAGAAGTTGAGGTTAGTACCAATAAATGACAACCAGAAATGTAATTTACCCCAGCCTTCGTAGTACATCCGCCCGGTCATTTTGGGGAACCAGTGATAAATAGCAGCATACAAGCCCATTGTCACTGTGCCGAAAAGGACGTAGTGGAAGTGTCCCACGACAAAATAGGTATTGTTAACGTGAACATCCACAGGTACAGAAGACAACATAATCCCTGTGATGCCAGCAAAGACAAACATGATTAATCCACCCAAGGCAAATAACATGGGTGTATTGAGGCGCAACTTACCACCCCAAATTGTTGCTACCCAAGCAAATACCTTAATACCAGTAGGTACAGACACAAACATGGTGGTTAACATGAAAATCAACCGCATCCAAGCAGGAGTACCACTGACATACATGTGGTGTACCCAAACAATGGCGCTGACGACGGCAATTAACAGTGATGAAATCGCAACGACTTTGTAACCGAATAAAGGTTTGCGAGAGTAGACAGGGAAGATTTCGGAGAAGATACCGAAAACTGGCAAGATAATCACATACACAGCCGGGTGAGAATAGAACCAGAAGTAATGCTGGAACATGACTGGGTTGCCGCCGTTGCTGGGGTTGAAAAAGCCAGTACCAACGGTGAGGTCAAGTAACAACATGACTGCGCCTGCTGTCAGGGCTGGTAAACCAAACAATTGGATGATTTGGGCGCTGAGGACTGCCCAGACAAACAAAGGCATCCGAAAGAAGGTCATACCGGGCGCACGCATCTTGACGATGGTGGTCACAAAGTTGACAGCACCCATAATTGAGGAGACACCAGAGATGGCGACTGCCAACAGCCACAAAACTTGACCGTTAATCAAGTGGCCTGTGGGATTTTGCAAACTGACGGGAGGATAAGCCCACCAACCTGCTTGGGCAGGGCCACCAGGGACAAAAAAGCTGGACATCAACAAAATCCCGACTACGGGAACCATCCAAAAGGCGACGGCGTTGAGGCGGGGAAAGGCCATGTCTCGCGCCCCAATCATTAAGGGGACGAGGTAGTTAGCAAAACCTACTAGTGAGGGAAATGTCCACAAGAACAGCATGACTGTGCCGTGCATGGTGAACATACCGTTATATACGGTGCGGTCAATTAAGTCGGCTTCGGGGGTGATTAATTCTCCCCGGAGAATCATGGCGAAGATACCGCCGATGAGAAAGAAGAAAAAGGAAGTAACAAGGTATTGAATACCGATTACTTTGTGGTCGGTGCTAAAGCTGAAATATTGTTTCCAGCCTCCTGGGGTTTCGTGGTGTGGTTTCCCAACCGGTAGGTTGAGACCATCAATAGGGATGTTAGTCATTGTTCTTTTGAAGAAACAGGGGTGTGAAGGATTTGAGGGTGCAGGGAATTAGTTTGCTGTCAACCGGAATAATTAACCAAAGGAGGTGCGGCGGGTACGACGGTATCCCAACCATTTTTCACGGGTTCATTGGCTGTTTGGGCGTATTCAGAAGCCGCTTGGTTATTGGCGGGGGAGAGTTTGTGTGTGGCGATTTTAGCCAACCATTTGTGATAGTCTTCGTCAGATTCCACAACTACGTTTGCCTGCATGGTGGCAAAGTAAGTGCCGCTATATTGGGAGTCGGTGAGGTGATATTGACCCTGGCGAATGGGGGTAAATTCAAAGTCGATGGTATGGTTGGGAATGATGTCTTGTTTGAGGCGGAATGCTGGGATATAAAAGCCATGCAGTACGTCTTCTGATTGCAGTGCTAAACGCACGCGGCGATCGCTTGGTAAATGCAATTCGGTACTGGTAACATCTTTTTCAGGGTAATGAAATACCCACGCCCATTGTTTGGCGATGACATCAATTTTTTCTACAGGTTCACTGATTACACCTTCTTGGGGTGCAGCATAAGCTGATTCCATCCCCACGGGGTTATGCAAATGCACTAGTTGGGTGGGGCCTTGAATACCCATTTGTTCGTAAACTTGGGAGCTATAGCCAGCAATCCACAGTACTAACATAATGGGGATGGCTGTCCAGACAACTTCCAAAGTGACGTTACCTTCAATGTGGGGGCCATCGCTGAGGTCGCCTTTTTCAGCACGATGGAAAATCACAGAATACATCAAAGTGCTGGTGACACCCAGAAAAATAAATGCACCTAATGTCACCAAAAAACTAATCAAATCGTCAATCAGATGAGATTCGGCCGCCGCTTGGGGAGGTAGCCAGGAATAGGCTTGTTTACCTATCCAGATACTGGTGATGCTAATTGCGATCGCACCAGTAATTAATGTTAATACACTTAAAATCTTTGAGAGTTTCATGGGTTTTGGTCATGAGTCATGAGTCATTAGTCATTGGTCACTTGTACTGAGCGAAGCCGAAGTATTGGTCATTAGTCATTAACAAATGACAAAGAACAAAGGACGAATGACAAAAGTTATTTGAGCATTGTGTTCAGGTCTTCGCCTAATTTCAGTAGTCTATCTGCGGTGTTGTGAACGCCAAATTCAGCAGCTAACTGCGCTCCTAATGTGCCGTGCAGGAACATCAAAAACATAATTGCGACTCCCGCAAATAAATAGCTCCACTGCACTTCTACGTCGTAATCCTTACTCCAAGAAAAGCGTTGCCATCCTCTCCACATGGTCATCCCAACAAATAAAGCGAGGAGGACAACACCACCAATACCGTGCCACAGCATGGTTTCCATTGCTGGCATTCCCCATGCACTCTTGATATCTGTTGGCGGAGAGGCTAAGAACATTTCGTAAAAGCCAGCAGCTACAGTAAAAAAGGTGATGGCAGTTGCCGCAACCATGTTGTACCAACCCACATCAAAGAAGTTGGCTCGTTCAACAGTAATCGCTAAAAATTTGAACACCCATTTTTGCATGGGGAACAAAACACCGACGATATCAAAGGTAATACCAATGATGAATAGACCAATGGTCAGATGCACCAAATTTGGGTGAATAGGCAGAGTGTAAGGTAGTCCGTTAGCGCCTATTTCTACATTTAATTGATTAATTAGTTCTGAATTCATGGCAGCATCCCATCCTTAACAGCTTCAACAACCGGTACTGTGTGCAATCCATATACCCAAACCAATTCATCACCTAAATAAACTTGCAAGCCGACAATTGCCACTAAGACAAATCCCACGGCTAAATAATGAACTGGTAATTTTTGCGGGTTACGCGAACGAAGTACATAGCGCCAGGCGGTAATTGTGGCGATGAGGCCAGACAGTGACCAACCAATCAGGGTATGAATATTTAAAACTGATTTAGCTACGTCGTAAGGCTGGGCTAAACCAGCTTCAAATTGTCCAAAAATAATCGCTACGAAAATGGCGATCGTAGCAACAAACATATTCCACCAACTCACCTCAAATAAGCGAGCCTTGCCAGTAAAATAACCTACTAAGTCACAGAAAAATGCAAACAATACCATTGCAATTACAAAGTGAACAACAATGGGATGTAGCGTATCTGGATAGGGTAGATTATGGTCGTTCAACGATGTAAAAAAATCAAGCATAGTTTCCTGCACCTTAGCCAAAGTTTCATGTTTAACAGACAAGCATGACCATCACTACAAACATTCCTACCTGAATGGATGATTTTCAAAACTGCGTAGCGCCATCCAGTAAATCAGGCATTAGCTTTGTTTAAGCTCAATTTGTTGAAGTTACTATTTATCGTCAATGATTCAGTTCAATTCATTTGTTCATGCTGATACTTTATAACAACGATTTTGAATTTACCTCACAAAATCGGAGTTATTTGGTTGATAGTTGGCCATCTATCTATTAGCTTAAGGATTTTTTTAGTAATTGTCAAAAAAATAATAGAAAGCTATAAAAATCCCGGCTTTAACAGAAAAACTATTATGATGATGTAGCGTATCTACCTTTTGTTTTTAGATATTACATATAGAAAAATCTTTGTATATATGATTCTGCACAATTATCAAATATTTGTTTGTAATCCAATTAACATAAGATTTTTTCTCATAAGTTATCAATAAGCAGAAAAATAATAAATAATATATTAAAATAAAAAACTCATCGCAATATCTATTATGATTCTTGATTTTTATTCGCATTAAAAGCAAAGCTTATATATCTAAAATTCTGGCAAAAAAACTGAGTGGAAATTTTAGCAAGTTAATCTTGACTCGCTCAGTATATGTAGGGTGTGTTAGGCTTAAGCCGTAACGCACCTAAAAATTTGTGCTAGATGCGTTACGCTGTCGCTAACACATCCTACTGGCGTGGCAAGGCTAAAGTAGTGCATTAGATTTGGATAAAAACGCAGATAAACGCTGATGAACACAGATAAAATCTATTTTTTAATGCAACATTTAAGGCTTGCCACGCCACTACTTATATTTCCCAAATCAAAATATTAGTTCCATATCTAAATTCTGGCAAAAACCTGAGTGGAAATTTTAGCACGTTAATTTTTACCCCTCAGTATGACAAGTATTACCGAAAAAGTTCTGAGTGCTGAGTAAAAAGTAACCGGACTGATGCAAGTGTCAAAATTAAGCATTTTGCAGTTAGATATAAGCTTCATTACTACGTTCAAATACTTTTGTTGCGTCACACACTCTACAGAAAAAATATGACTGTTGCGTAAGTCATAAAGTAAAATTAATGGCACTTAGCGCACAAGTCAAAAGCCCTGAAAATTAATTAGCTCGGTGTTAAAAATTATCGTTATTGAGTAGTTTTGTGCGTCGGTTATCCAGTAGTATGTATCGTTGGTAGTAGTTATCTCTGGCGAGATTTACTCTATTGTGTAATTACTCAGTTCAACTTGCAAATAAGGTAGAAAATCAAGTACGGTTTTTTCACCCTAATGTAGTATGTGAATCTCCATACCAAGATAGAAATAAAATTGATACTTTTATTTTAAGTAATTACTAAGGGATGAAACAAATCGTTTACCGTGGTTCATCTTCTGCTAAAAGATTCTTAACGTTTCCAGAACGGCAAGTTTAAACCAAAAAATAGTCTAATTCGATACAATTAAAAGGCTGGGAGAGCCAAGGAGAATTAAGTGGTACTGCTAAAGGGCTTTGAGATTGAGATGTACACTGGCACACCTCAAGGTGAAATTGTTGGTCTCTCCGATAAGATTGTTGCGGACTTAAATGGGTTTATGCGAGAACCAGACAGTCGCAACGTGGAATACATAACAAAGCCATCCACAAGTTACGAAAATCTGTTGTGTGCTTTACTAAGTCCGCGTCGAGAATTACGCAAATACCTCCAGCGTTTGGGTAACTACACTTTGATACCTGGAAGTACTTTGTCTTTAAGTGGGGGCGATCGCTTCTTTCGTTCTGACCCCAGCAATCCCTATCATGATTATATTGAGCAGACCTACGGCACAAATGTCGTCACTGCCAGCGTACACATTAATGTAGGTATTAGCGACCCAGAAACATTAATGCGGGCTTGTCGATTTATTCGCTTAGAAGCACCCTTATTTCTGGCCCTGAGTGCTTCATCACCCTTTTTCAATGGTCAAACCACTGGCTATCACTCGACTCGTTGGGGTTTATTTCCCCAAACTCCCGCCTACGTACCATTATTTACCAGCCATGCCCATCATATTCAATGGGTAGAAGAGCAGTTATTAGCTGGAACAATGCAAAATGTCCGGCATTTATGGGTATCGGTTAGACCAAATGGCGATCGCCGCCCTTATGATCTCAATCGTCTCGAATTGCGAATTTGTGATTTAGTCACAGACCCCATTGCTTTACTCGCAATTACCGCATTGTTAGAAGCACGTTTATTGCAGATAATTAATAACCCAGATTTAGATCCTTTAACTAACAGTAAATTATCACCAGAAGAATTAATTGCACTGACCACTAACAATGAAATAGCAGCCGCTAGTGCCAGTTTGGATGCTCAACTACAACATTGGCAAGATGGCAGAATTATTTTAGCCAGAGATTGGATTGCGGAACTATATCAAGAAGTTTGGGCGATCGCTAAACAACAAGGCTTTAGCTGTTTCTTGTCACCATTGCATAAAATTCTCCGTGAAGGCAATGAAGCCCAGCAATGGCTACAACTTCATAGCGTCGGTTTTGACTGTCAGCGCGTTATTTCTCAGGCAATTGTGGCGACAAAAGAACGAGAAATGGAACTAGAACATAAATTGTGTTCTTCCTTACTGGCATAAAGATAACTTCAGGTGATTCAATCCCATTAGTCATTTGTAAATACCAAGGACAAATGACTAATGACAAATACCCAGCCAGGAAAATCCCACTAGCCCAAAACCATCGTTAATGGTTTCATACATCCGATAGATTTTCCAAAAAATAGCCAAAGAATGAGTTTGGGTCTGGTTTCTAGTTTTTTAAGGACAAAATAGTTGTATTGGCCAGTTAGTCAGATACATTTTCCAAAAATTCTGAGAAAATGTAGCAATTTTTTTGTTTTAAAAAACTAATCGATGTAAACTACAAAATGGTTATTAAGAAAACCTATAGATAACCTCTACCTTTTGGTAGATTTTTTATTGTCAATATAACTTTTTATACAAAAGCGCAGTTCCATAGCAGATGCCCCAAGTTGTTTTAGTCAATCCGCAAATTCCCCCTAATACAGGCAATATAGCGCGTACTTGTGCAGCAACAGGTACAGAATTACATTTAGTGGGGCCTTTGGGCTTTGAAATTAGCGATCGCTACCTCAAACGAGCCGGTTTAGATTATTGGCCTTATGTCAAACTCCACTATCATGAATCCCTGGCAGTTTTTCAAGACTTTCATCAACAGCGCGGCGGTAGATGTCTGGGTTTTTCTGTGAGGGGAAGTAGTAATTACACTCAATTTCAGTTTGATGCAAATGATTGGTTACTGTTTGGTAGTGAAACCACTGGTTTGTCACCAGAAGCATTATCAATTTGTGATAAAACCCTTTATATTCCAATGTTTGAGCCAGGGGTTCGGAGCCTGAATCTGTCAGTCAGCGTTGCCATCGGCCTGTTTGAAGCCAGGCGACAACTCGGTTATCTAATGTAGTGTTTGAACAGATTTCCTATAAGTACAAATACTCATGCAACCCTAGAAATCAAATTGCAACGGCATTTCTAGCAGATAATAATTCTGTCACCAACGAAAAATAATTGCACTTTTTATACTTTGAATTTTAAAAAAGCAGTGAAACAACTTAAAAAACGGGTTCACCAGACAAGTTTTATATAAGAAATTTCTATATTAATTTTGAAAATATACCAAATTTGAATGATAGATTTTGATGAATTAGATTTATTTGATTTCCAAAAATAAAGGGCTGCAAATCCATACGGATAAGGCATTTGTACTATTTTGTCTGAATAGGTATATTTCAGGAGGACAAAAGTACTGGAGAGTTTGTACGGTTGTCTTTTAGGGAAGAATCAACGTAAAGTCTCCTGTTGGGAAGACGGATTGGTAAAAAAAACCTTGAAGATATTTACAGCAGGAGGCATCGCTTTAAAAAAAAAATAGCAACTAAAATTGCTGACAATATAAAGCAGATTCGGCTAATATCAACTTTCCAATCCCAGCGAATAATGTAAAGAGCGAAAGTTCTAGGGTGTGAGGAGTGGAGCGGACAAGTAAGCACAGCAACTTTATGTTCTGCTAACAGGTGTAAACTTGTCTAAATCAGAGAAGCAGGTTAATCTTGCCTAAGTATCTCTGGTGAATGTGATCCAGGTCTATCGTCAGATGTGATCTAAATCATTGACTAGTATTCCGACTGCAAAATCGAGGTCAGTTAAGCGCTAGTGATCATAGGAGGTCGTCTTTGAAACGAGCATTGAAAAAAAGAGTAAAAGCTGTGCTGAAAAATACCCCCAGCAATGATGGTGTCCCTAGTGAGCAGTTAAGTGTGGTAAATTCCAAGGCTAATCGTCGAGTTAGCACACAAGCAGCCATGATTGGCTTGGCTATTTCAGTTGGAGCGACCAGCCTTTTCGTGACTCGACAAAGCGATCAAGCTCAAGCAGCAGCACCTGTAGGCAGCCAAAAAGTAGCCTCAAACTTGCCTGTTGCTCCTGACACTGAAATGAAGTTTGTTCCCGCGACGCTGGAGAGCCAACTAGTCTCCGCAGCAACCATGCCAGAAAATCCTGTCATTGTGGAACCAACAGCAATTTCTCAGTTGCCTGGGCTTGAAGCTAAATTGCAAGTGGCAGCAAATGGAATGCCGGTGGAAGTTCCAACACCAGAGAATGTTGCCCAAACAGCAGCCGAGAAAAATGCCAAAGATGGCGAAGCACAGGAAAATCTAACAGCTAACGACGCATCTGAGATCAAAGCTGCTAACGATGAAGTCAAAGCTAAATTAAAAGCACAGCAAGAATTTGCCTTATATAACTTACAAGCAAAATCGAACCGTTTAAGAGCAAGTCTGGCGGAGTTACGGTCTGGGGAGTCAAAAAATTTAGCCAAAACTCCTGCATTGAAGCAAGAGGTAGTTGTAGCAGAGAAATTACCACCTCAAAGCATCAGTCAAGAAGTTGGGCAACAGTTACCTGGATTGGTTGATGAAGACAAAACCAAGTTCTTTCCTGAAGTTAAGCAACCAAAACTCCCAAGTGAATCGGTACAGCCACTAGCAACAACATCTGTACCTGCTACACCACAAATTACCGCACCAACGGATACTGGTACTGCTTACGAAGTTAAGCCAGGAGATACTCTAGCTGCGATCGCTAACCGATACAACACCACGGTTGCAGAACTAGCCAAACTCAACAATATCAGCAATCCCAATCAGCTCAAAATCAATCAAAAAATCATACTGCCATCGGCAAATGCTAACCGTAATGGTGCAATTTCCATACCTGTGGCCGTTAATCAGCCTAATGTACAGTTGACCAACAATGTCAAAATTGCTGGTGTACCTGTTAACACTGCCAGCAGTAACCCCAACGTACCTTTAGCACCAGTTTCACCAGTTTTTGTCAACAACAACACTGTCAAACCAACCACAGCAACAAATAACCAAACACAGACAAATACTGTTAACGGTGTAGGTGGTGATACTCCCGTACCCAAAGTCTTTACTGAATTACAGTCAGGTAGCCAAACTCAAAGAGTAGCAAGAGGCAGAAACAACGAGCGTCTTCAGAGTTTGCAGGCTGAAATTCAAAGACTACAGCAAAAATACCGCAATCAAGAGTCTGGTAATACTGGTAATGTAGTTGCCCAAGCGATTACTGATACAGACAAAAACAGCATTTCGATTCCAGTTCCTGTAGCTGTTCCTAACAACTTAGCAGTTACTAAGCCAGTCTCTGGAAATAAGACCTTTGCTGTACCCATCCCTGTTCCAACACCAATTTTACCTAGCTACAACGCTCAACCAGTTAAGCCCGAATTTAGTGCTATTCGCAGCACTACTGACGAGCCAATTAACCCAGAGTTCTTACCTAATCGCGCTAGGGTAACAGTACCACCCATTGGAATCAATGCGGCTGATTCTCCTAGAAGAATGCGGGGAACTAAAGTATCGCCACAATTGCCACCTTTGGCAGCAGTAGATCAATACTTGCCCAAACCAATTGATGAGACCATTCCTCCGCCTTCTACCTCCTCTGTAGCTTATATTTGGCCAGCCAAAGGTGTATTTACCTCTGGCTACGGTTGGCGCTGGGGAAGAATGCACAAAGGTATTGACGTTGCTAACGCAACTGGTACACCAGTTTATGCCTCGGCTGATGGTGTGATTGAAAAAGCTGGCTGGAATAGAGGTGGTTACGGTAATCTCGTGGATATTCGTCACCCTGATGGCAGTATGACCCGCTATGGTCATAACAGCAAGATTCTGGTGCGTGCCGGTCAGCAAGTGCGTCAAGGCGAAACTATTGCTTTAATGGGTAGCACTGGTTTCAGTACTGGGCCACACACTCACTTTGAAATTCATCCATCAGGTAAGGGCGCAGTTAACCCAATTGCCTTCCTACCACAACAAAACCGCATTTAGTTCTTGTCTGCATCCAACCCAGTTATTTTCTTGTCAGAAGAGGGAGTTTTTATCCCTCTTTTGCTTGGATGGGTGAACTGCTAAAGTAGCTTGTGGATGGAAATTAATTGCCTAACAGACTAGCCATCAACAACTGTGTATGCTATATTAAGAATTAATGTGGAACTGTTTGGCTCAGTAGCTCAGTTGGTTAGAGCACGGGACTCATAAGCCTGGGGTCGTTGGTTCAAATCCGACCTGAGCCATTTAAAAAGTAGATATCTAACTCAGAATCTCTGGTTTACAGAGTTGAGTGATTAACTTGCTCATAGTGAACGCGATCGCCCACCAGATAATTTAAACTCAAGGTGAGACCGAATTATTTACAGCTTCTGTTATGTCTTCTAGTTTAGATTCTTTACCACCTGCTTTGGCTAAAATCGTCCAACGCTTTCAACGTGCATCTGATCCGAAGCGGCGTTATGAACAACTGATCTGGTATGCCCAAAAACTTCCAGAGTTTCCCGAAGCTGATAAAGTACCAGAAAATAAAGTTCCTGGTTGTGTGTCTCAGGTGTATGTTACCGCCGCCTTAAATGATGGAAAAGTGGTATTTCAAGGAGAATCTGATTCTCAGTTAACTAAGGGGCTAGTGGCGCTGTTAATTGAAGGATTAAACGGGCTAAGTCCTACAGAAATTGTCCAATTAACACCAGATTTTATTCAAGAAACTGGTTTAAATGTGAGTTTGACACCTTCCCGCGCTAACGGTTTTTACAACATATTTAAAACCATGCAAAAGAAGGCATTGGAATGTAAGTTAGAGCAATAAGAAAAAGTACTGAGTGCTGATACTAAGTTGTAGTCAAAGATAGTAATTGGGGGTGGGAGTAGGGAGTAGCGAATAGGGAGTAGAAATAATATTGATGAAAGAAACTTAGTGGTCTGTCGCATTAATTTTAAAGTTTGTAGTTGGTCTTTAGCCCTTAATTTAAGAGATAAATCGCAACTACAAACCCCCATTATATTTAAGGGGACAGACCACTGGTTTTGAAGTAAGGGTTATATGTATTCAAAGCCCTTACACCCTTAAACCCTGACACCCATCTCAACTGTCTTGTTAACTAAGCTGTTTTGAAAAAGCGGATAATTTCGCGGACGTGATCGAGAAATTGTCCATCAGTGGAAAGTTGCGCGATCGCATTTCTGGCTTCTCTGGCTAAACGTTCATGTTCTGTTTGATTTGTGGCGCGTAATTCTTCTAAATTCGCTAAAATTCGGGACAGTTCTTTGCGAGTTTCGTCAGCAAAACGCTGTTGGGTAGCTGGTAAAGAATATGATTCTTCTGGGTTGAGTTGTTCTTGTATATATTGGACTTTTTGTTCTAATTCCGAGAAACGATTACGCAGTTCATAAATATCTTCGCGGGGATATTTCCATTCTTGGCTAATCATAGTTAGCCTTGCATATAAATATTCGTAAGCGCGAATAGCGGGACGCAAAATTGTTAATAATAAAGCTGCACCAGAACTGATATAACCTACCGCACTAATTCCCGTGGCGGCGAGGATGTAAAGTCCAATGGCAGAAAATATATGTAAAGCAATAGCCAGCCACAGCGATCGCTTGGCTAATAATTGCACATATTTGATTTGTTTTTCATCTACAGGAATGCCTTTTTCAGAAGATTGTGCGGCTTCTGCTAAAACTTCTTTAGCTTGAAAATGGACATTCCAAGGGACAGTTACAATTACTAACAACCACCAAAAACTTGCACCGCCAATTATCCAATCAAGAAAGTTACCAGCAGGGATATGAAACCATTGCAACACGCCAAATGCTAACAGTAATGTAGTGAAAATTCCTAAGATAGAACTGATAAAAAGATTAATATACATCTTGCCCTGTCTCCACTGAAACTATCATCTTCATCATGGCGGTGGCTAGACGGTTAGACAAAATGATTGTGCTGGTTTAACTATTTGCACATTTTGTATCTATAAGTATTAGTACTAGAAAAAATTTCTTACTCCCGTCAAACCATCGTAGGAATTATGCACAAAGATTGTCTGGGGAGACTGGGTTTCGGGTTTTAGGGTATGGGGTGTAAGGGTTTTGCAGACATACACCCCTACACGCTGAAACCCTTGATTTTCGTCTTACTGCATCAGCCACATATCACTGTTATGGCTGAATATTAACCAGAATCTATGTGATAGTTTGACTAACTGCACATCTACTTATCCCGCATTTCTCACAAGCTTCAGGCGTTTGATGGGGCAGAGGGGCAGAGGTGCGGAAGGGCAGGGGAGAGAGTACCTTCATTCTCCCCTGCTCCCCTGCTCCCCTGCTCCCCTGCACAGGCTTTGAAAGGTGTGGTGAGAAATCCGGGTTATCTCCCTTGTCTCCCTTATCTTCCTTGTCTCCCTTGTCCCTGCTGTTCATAATATTACCCACCAACATGAATCCCCGGTCGCCTGTGGGAATTTTTTTCAGCGCGACGTAGAACTTCACGGGTAACTACAGCAATGTCACCTTCACCAAACAAGATAAACCTTAGTAAGTACTGGATGGGATTTCCTTCTACCCAACCAAAGTAGGCGTGAGGTATTTTACCAGTTTGGTCACGAATATAAAGCAACAAAGCAGCGATCGCATTTGGAACTGCGGCACTTTCCGCCCGTAAAATTCGATAATCCCCAACTTTTACGCCTTTGACTCTAATCACATCAGTAAAATCTGACGCATCAGATACCAAAATCTCTAAAAACAGCACCGGATCTGTAGGCGGAATGTGGTTGTCTTCCCGTACCTCTTTTTCTTTTAATAAATATTCTTGTTCATTGCCTACATTTAAGCGATTAGCAATGATTCTAATTGCACCTTGACTTTCTTCGGCAATAAATTCACGGGCATTTTCATCAACTTCTATTTGTTCTACTCGCAGTTCCGTTGAGCGCCAAACACGGGAAACCAGGGAAGTTACAATGATTGTACCAATGAAGAACGCCGCAATTTTAATCCCTTCTGGTCGCTCAATGATATTGACAATTGTTGTATAGATAAAGACCAGGGTAATCAAAGCAAAAACAATTCGCCCCTGTCTGGAATTGTGCCGGTGGGCTGATAAAGTCACAGCAAAGGCAGCAGAGCTAATTAATACCAACACACCTGTAGCATAAGCACCACCCTGCGCTTCGACATTAGCTTGGAAAATAATTGTAACTACAAAGGCAATGCTTGTATATACTAATACAAGTGGGCGATTCAATAACGCCCAACTCGGTGCCATTCCATAGCGTGGTAAGTAACGTGGCACAATATTTAGTAGTCCTGCCATTGCTGATGCCCCAGCAAACCACAGAATAGAAATAGTGCTTAAATCGTAAATTGTACCAAAGCCATTGCCTAAATAAAGATGTGCCAGATAAGCCAGGGCGCGTCCATTGGCTTTTCCGCCTGTGGCAAATTCTGCGGCTGGAATTAAAACTGTAGTGACAAGACTGCTGGTGAGCAAAAAGAAGCTCATAATTACCGCCGCAGCCGTTAGTAGCTTGCGGGTATTGCGGATTCTGCCTCTGGGCATTTCTGGGGTATCGTTACTACCACCTTGAACTAAGGGCATCACGGTAACACCAGTTTCAAATCCAGATAAACCCAAAGCCAAGCGAGGAAATAACAAGACAGCCAAGCCGATGAGGACAAAGAAATTGTTATTTCGCGCGAAAAGTGCCGTTTGCCAATTGGCGATCGCTTCTGGGTGAATTACTATCTGATATAAACCAATGCCAATTACAATCAAATTCAACAGCAGATAAACTGCCACTAAAAATACTGCAATCCCAATTGCTTCTTTAAAACCTCTCAAGAAAACTGCACCCAGTAAAGCAACTAATATGAGTGTAATGGCAATACCTTGACTGTGCAGCAAATGTGGTGTTAGGGGATTTTCGATGATATGGGCTGTGGCATCAGCCGCCGACAGAGTAATAGTAATAATAAAGTCGGTTGCCACAAAGCCAAGTAGACACAATACCAGTAATTTGCCTTGCCACCAAGATAATAAATGCTCCAACATCGCAATCGAACCTTCACCATGTGGGCTTTTAGCAGCAATGCGGCGGTAAATTGGCAATGCACCAAAAAGTGTCAATAAAACCAAAATGAAGGTAGCAATAGGAGAAAGCGCACCAGCCGCTAAGGCAGCAATTCCCGGTTGATAACCAAGGGTAGAAAAATAGTCTACACCAGTCAAGCACATAACCTGCCACCAAGGATGCTGTCGGTGTGCTTCTTCTTTATGGTAAGGCCCTTCCTTCTCTCGGCGGTTTTCTGCCAGTAGCCAACGCATAAACCGTCTATTGAGCCGTTTTGTTGAAAACATTGATTTAACCATCAAATTGAATTTTGTTACAAAAGTCGCGGGTTTGAGTTCCTGAAGTTTAGAAGTTTTATTCAAAATTTTGAACTACAAATACACTCAAGGACTAAAGAACAACAAGTTTTTACATTAGGAATTTCCAGAAATAAGTTAGCCAGATTAACTCAGATGCACAATCAAGAATAAGTAATCGTGGCTAATATTTTTACACAGTAATAAAACTCTAAATTCTTGAATTTGTCATCTAATCCAGCAACTCAACACTATATATAGAGTTAATGATTTTATTTTAATTTAAGTATTACCACTTATAGATTTTCTTTGTATGCGCTTATAATGGAGCCGATTTTAGAGACAATTAATACTACAAGCGTATTACTAACTAAAATCAGGAAAAACATTTTGCGCCTATGAATATTTAGGTATGGATATAAGGAGTATTCTATGCTGCGATCGCTCAAACAAACGCTGGCGTTAGTAGTTTTGTTAGCATTTTCGTGTCTTTTATGGTCTTCTCCGGCTCTAGCTGTAAGTTCCTCAGCAGGTCAATTCACCACTGCTGTTGATGCTTGTGAAGCCGTAAGCTCGATTAAAAAAGGCACAAACCCTGGTGATGTCAGATTACAGCCGGGACAAACTTATCAAATCGTTGATCAAAATAAGGATAACCCGACTCACTACCTGCTGGAAATTGCTGGTGCCAGCCCTTCTCAGCGTTGGGTTGCTATTAGTTGCGTTAGTTCTAATGGTGTATCTACTGATACCACAGGAAACATCCCTCCTGTAATTCCTGTAGCTGTGGGTAATGACTATTTACTAGCAGTAAGTTGGCAACCTGCTTTTTGTGAAAGCAAACCCGACAAAGCTGAGTGTAAAAATTTAGCACAACACCCAGACCGTCCCGAAGCTACTCACTTCGTTTTACATGGTTTGTGGCCTCAGCCAGCATCTAATATTTACTGTGGAGTCAGTCAAAGTGATATCAATTTTGATAAAACTAGTGATTGGTCAAAGTTGCCAGCTGTAGAGAAAGAACTTTCACCAGAAACTTGGACAAAGCTACAAGCAGTAATGCCAGGAACCGCTTCTAACTTGCAAAGACATGAATGGATTAAGCATGGTACTTGCTATCAAGGCACAGCAGAGGAATATTTCACTGAAGCCATTGCTTTGCTTGATGTCTTAAACAAATCACCAATTCAAGCATTAGTAGCGAGTAATATTGGTCGCCAACTTACTCTCAAGGAAATCGATCAAGCCTTGTCATCTCTTGTTGCTGATGCTGGAGATAAGACAGAGGTTAAATGCACCAATGCTGTATTAGGTGAACTGTGGCTTAACCTCAGAGGTGATATTACACCTAACACTTTAATTAGTGACTTGCTAATCAATAGCCCAAAAGCCAAGCAAGAAAAGTTTCAGGCTTGCTTAATTGATGATGCACGTAGTTAATTAAAGTCGTTGGGTTAAGTATAAAATAATGAGGCGATCGCAGCCAAATTTAGTAGGTGCGATCGCCTTATTATTTTAGTCTTGATTCAACTGACTATTACAGCGCCGTGATGTAACTCCATTGGGTAATGTTGTTTTGCATAAAATCACTGAATTACTGTTTTGTAAATCCTGATTAATTGCTGCTTTGGCAAGATTAGCATTACTAAGATTACTACTTCTGAGACTAGCCATTTTCAAATTTGAGGCTTCAAGATTAGCTCCTTGCAAATTAGCTCCACCTAAAGAGGCTATGCTGAGGTTTGCCCCTGTTAAATCGGCTCCTTGTAAATTTGCATTGCGTAAATCTGCCCACTCTAGATTGGCATAGCGTAGATTAGCATGACTGAGGTTTGTTCTTTGCAAATCTGCCGAACGCAAATCAACTTTTTCTAAATTAGCACCTGATAAATTTAACCCTGATAAGTCACAGCTAAGACATTTTCTGGTTGCTTGTAGCTTTTTCACTGGATTTTGCCAAATTAAATTATTATCTTGGCTCACTAATGAAGTGATTGTTAAATAACTGATAATCCAGATAAATCTCAACATAATAATCATATTTTCCAACCCAATAAAAGAACTTATAAAAATAGCTACAATAATTTATTTAGATTGGTAATCTAAGCAGTTAAAAGCTTTCTTTGTTAAAACCAGCGAAGGATTAACCACACATTTAATGTAAGGGTTTGCATCAAAGAAACGACAATGGTAACAAGGACATTTCGGAATTTGATTTACTCTGATTTTTTTAATTCTCTTTTGGACAATTAAACAAAGCTCTAAAACGATAAATACCAAAAATGCCAAAGCTGCAACTAAAAAAGCAGATGCTAAACACACTATTAAAAAAGACATGCTTTTATCTACACATTGTTATTTTTTTAGCTTCACATTACATTATTCAAAAATAGAGATTTAATTAAAATCACGAGAGTAATTACTAATGTAATGTGGTCGAGCTTCTAGCAAGCAGTTGCTGAGAGAATAGTAAACAGAATGGATTTTTTTGAGAGTAACTTTGAGTGCGGGAACCATCATTGGATTAAGTGCGATCGCTAGAATATAATCTCCAGCATAAATCTCTGGATTAGATTGTAGAGGAATGATTTGACCTGCCCTTAAAATACCGAGAAAAGTACATTGATCAGGTAAAGTAACCTTAGCTAAATGAATCCCACAGTAAATACTATTTGATTGAATGTAAACACCAAATAAACTAGGTTCGATAAAACTTTGATTTTCAAGCATAAAGTATTTTTAATTCTAGATATTATTCTGCATTTTTTTAAATCAAAAATCTAGATATAAGGATATATATTCCTGAAAATTAAACGTTATGAATAAAATAAACAGATGTTTAGTTATAACTAAACATCTGTTTATTTTATAATGACCTTGATGTAAGTATTTAAAATACAAAAGTCAGAAGCGATCGCAGTTGATGAATCATGGTTATAGACAATGAAAAGTTCTGTCTATTACAACCTTGATTCACCTCATTCTGGATTCTGACTTCTGACTGATAAATTCTTATGCAAATATGCAATCTTTAGCAATAAAATATTTAGGTAATTCCTACTAACATCAACCTAAATATTTAGGGTAAATCTGCACCAACACCCAATTCTTGCTTGCTGTATTGTAATTGTTGCCAAAGCTTAGTAATCTGTTCGTATGCTTCTTCTAAAGATAGCTTTCCACCTGTTTCTAATCCAGCTATGTAACCCACTTTTTGAGCAAATTCTTGTAGATTGCTATGAAAAACCAAATTTTCTGGTTTGACTTTTCCGTAGTAGCGAGTGCAAGGATAAAGAAAATTATTTTTCTCTGGCTGATGATATTCTGGCATATATTTAGACTAAAACTTCACCAAATCTCGAACCATTTCTGGATTTCAGTTTATTGTTTTTTACCCGAACTTGCGGTAGGTTCTTTTTATCTTTATACAAGTAACAGATTTCCACTAAAGTAGGCCAAATTTCTAAAGAAGCATGAAACTGACTAATTACATCATCCACAATACGGGAGACATTTTGTTGAAAGAAATCCGGCTCAAACCCATAAAATACTCTTGATAAGTTATTAGCAAATAATTGTAGAGACTGTTTTCTTTCTTCATTTTGAGTAGATTGCGATTCTTTGATCACTTGATGATAAATAGCAGAAATTTTTTCCAGAATTTCCTCAGAATCTAGTAAAGTCACTTCACCAGAATAGTCAAATTTGATACTCAAATCATCAAGATGATATAAGCTATCTTTAATTTTCTTTTTGAGTAGACTGCATATTTCTTCATTGAATATTTCACTAGCGAGTGGATTTCGCATGTAATTATTCCGAATATGGTTCTGAACAGCATCAACGTGAGCCGCGACAATACCTTCTTGCTGTATCCACAACCGATATATGTAATCTTCAAACCTTAATCGGGTTGGGAAAAATGGCGGTAAACCTAGCTGATTATCATATCCAGCTACGCCACAATCCATCCGCCAGTTTTTATTAGTAATCACAGGTCTAAAATTAGTCAAAATATAAAAATCATTCAGGTCATTGGGACTAATTTGATTTTCGTCATTGAGATACAGATGAACAAAATCAAGTGTATCAATATCATTAGTGCCAGTACGGAATGTCTGGGCAATTTTAACAACAGCATTATTAAAAACTGTTCCCTTTTGGACTAAAAGAGAGTTTTCAGTAAAGTAACCTTTTGTGGTGTTGGTTTCTAAATCCATTGCTGTATCAATCAAATATTCTCCCATCTCAAAGTTTTCGGGGACATGACTGACTTTTTTCCCTAGAACATCACCAAAAGCTGTGAGGATATCAAAAGATTTATGAATATAGCCATCTTTCTGTTCAGCTTTGATGAGTTTACCTCGACATATTTCATCATTTGATAAAGACTCTGGGCTAGTTTCAATCAGTGCATCTGGGCGCATATCATCATCGGCACTAACCATTAAATGTCCCAGGGTATACATGAGTGTAAAGTTACGATTTCCACCATAACTAGGCCGAAATAAATTTTTGACAAGCGATTCTAGTTTTTTATCGTGTAGTCTCTCGTTTAAAAAATTAATAAACTTTTCTTTTTCGTGGGGGCCGACATAAAAAACATCATTGACGGTTTTTGTTTGTTCAAGAAGGGGATAATATTTTTCGTAATTGGCAATACTGGAATCATCAAAAACGATCATTTTGACTGCGTGACCATTAGCCCAGAAATTTTCATCATATTTTTCAATAGTTTCGGCTACATCTCTGAGGCGGTGAGTAGGAATAACGAAGATAGTTTCTTTCTGTTTCATAAATATCTTTGCTTGACTAAATAGAGGTGCGATCGCAACATAAAATCAACTGCAAACAGTAACTTATACTAATTTGCTCAAACTAGCATTCATTTTATTAGCAATCTCTTGATTTCTTACCCGTCGAATACCACCCCGTTCTCGTTGCAGAAGTTTTGTTTCTGGGGTATCTGGGATTAAGTTAATATCTGCTAATCGGGAAAAGTATTGATATTTTATTCCTAGCATTAACCAGGAATAACTAGATATTATTACCATCCACGCAACAAAGCTCAAGCAGATAATTAACTTCATTTTTTCGGGTGTGAACAGGAAAAGTTTCGGGCAGAAAATCATAACTAACTTGCAGATTTTAACGCATCCAAAGCTAAATTTAATTGCAAAACATTAACTCCTGGTTCACCAAAAATCCCCAAAAAGCGACCATCGGTATTTTGAGCAATCAAAGTTTCTAACTGTTGGGGTTGGAGTCCTCGCGCTTTGGCTACACGGTTAACTTGTGCTTTGGCAGCTTCCGGGGTAATGTGGGGGTCAAGACTGGACGCAGAGGTGTAAACTAAATCGGCAGTAGGTTGAATACCTGCTTTTTTTAACCGATTTAAATCACCTTCAACACGTTTGCTGGGGTCGGGATCATCTTTACCTTTGATACGTTCAATCAATGCTGAATTACTTGGTGCTAAATTACTCGCACCAGAAACCCCAGTTTTTAATACTCCAGCATCATCTTTTTTCGGGTCAGCAGTACTGTAACTGGTAGTACTAGGACGACTATTAAAATATTTTTCAGAAGTGAAAGGTTGACCAATTAAACTAGAGCCAATTACTTGACCTTGGCTATTTTTAATCAAACTACCATTGACTTGAAATGGCAAAATAATCTGTCCAATACCAATCATCGCCAAGGGATAGATAATAGCGCCAATTACCCAAAGAACTAAAGTAGAACGAATGGCTCTGTTAACTTCGCGTGCAAAACTCATTAGAATTTCTCCGGGACAAACATAACAAAAAATAAATAAGTAGAAAGGCTCAAAGTTACTAGCCCTAACAGACCTAGTGACCAAGCTTGAACATGGGAAAAACTTTCTCCGGTGGCAGCATAAACAACAGGCGCAACCACGATGTTTAAACACATTCCCAAAAAGATATATAAAGGTAATCTTGGAATGCGGTAATCAGCCATAAAATCAATTATTTCTGTCAATATTTGAGGTAAACGAAAAGATTTCATACAACTATTCCACTCAAAAATATAGTGGTTCTTATGATGGTGAGGTACAAGAAAGAATAATTAACCGCAGATAAACGCAGATAAACGCAGATGAAAACAGATAAATGGTATTTCAGCAGACGATTCCCTATTCCCCACTCCCTCTTATCAAGACAAAGGTAGGATGACATCAATTAATTTGATGGCAATAAAAGGTGCAACAATTCCACCCAAACCATAAATGAAAATGTTGCGTCTTAATAATTGATCTGCTGTCAGGGGACGGAATTTGACTCCCGTTAGTGCTAAAGGAATCAGTACCGGAATAATTAGGGCGTTGTAAATTAGGGCTGAGATAATTGCTGATTGGGCGCTTTTCAATCCCATAATGTTGAGTGCGCCAATTCCCGCCGCCGCAAAGATAGTGGGAATAATGGCGAAATACTTAGCAATATCATTGGCAATAGAAAAAGTAGTTAACGCCCCACGGGTAATTAATAACTGTTTACCAATAGTTACCAAATCAATTAACTTGGTGGGGTCAGAATCTAAATCCACCATGTTGGCGGCTTCTTTTGCAGCTTGTGTCCCAGAGTTCATGGCTAAACCCACGTTGGCTTGAGCTAATGCGGGTGCATCATTAGTACCATCTCCGGTCATCGCTACTAACTTACCTTGAGATTGTTCGGCACGAATTACACCAATTTTGTCTTCTGGTGTGGCTTCAGCGATAAAATCATCAACACCAGCTTCTTGAGCAATCACACCAGCAGTAATGCGGTTATCACCTGTGAGCATAATTGTCTTGACACCCATCCGCCGGAGTTGGTCGAATCTTTCGCGTAAACCAGGTTTAACAATATCTTTGAGATAGATAACCCCAAAAATTTGGTCATCTTGACAAACGGCTAAGGGTGTACCGCCTAACCGCGAAACTCGCTCATAAGCTGCATCAACATCACTAGCAATCTTGCCTCCACGAGAGCGAACAAAGCTTTTAATGGCATCTACCGCCCCTTTACGGACTTGCTTACCGTTGGGGAGATTTGTCCCACTCATCCGGGTTTTGGCAGAAAATTCTACACCTTCTGCTTGGTTGATATCGAAATCTACACCCACTCGATAAGTATCTGCCAGTTTGACAATTGATCTCCCTTCTGGTGTTTCATCAAATACACTGGCAGCATGGGCAACTCTGGCGACATCTTCAATGGTGTAACTGTTGACAGGGATAAACTCATCCGCCATCCGGTTGCCCAAGGTGATTGTACCTGTTTTATCTAGCACTAGGGTATTAATATCACCACAGGCTTCGACGGCGCGTCCAGAGGTGGCAATCACGTTAAATTGCGCTACTCTATCCATCCCTGCAATGCCGATCGCACTGAGTAAACCACCGATGGTTGTTGGTATCAAAGCAACTAATAATGAAATCAAAATCGCCACACTCGCACCAGCCCGTAAGCTGTTACCGGCTTCCGCACCAAATATGGTACTGATAAAGTTAGCAATAAAGTTAACAAAGGGCGGCATTGTTGCCACCACAATTAAAAAGACTTGGGTTAATACTGCTAACAGTACCGTTAAGGCAATTTCGTTAGGTGTTTTGGTGCGTTCTGCGCCTTCTACCAAGGCAATCATGCGGTCAATAAAACCCTTACCAGGATCAGCAGTAATCCGAATTGTTAATTCATCAGAAAGCAAGCGCGTACCGCCTGTAACTGAACTGGCAATATCTGTACCTGGTTGTTTGAGTACTGGGGCTGATTCTCCGGTGATGGCTGACTCATCTACAGAACCAAGACCTTGAATCACTTCGCCATCGGCGGGAATCATGTTATTAGCTACGACTTTGACTAAATCGCCACGTCGCAGTTCTGTAGAATTAACTGTTTGAATTGAACCATCAGGAAGAATTTTACTCGCAACGGTATCAGAACGGGTGGAGCGCAAGGAATCAGCCTGGGCTTTACCGCGTCCTTCGGCTACGGCTTCGGCAAAGTTGGCAAAGACAACGGTGAAGAACAGAATAAGTGTAATTAAACCGTTTAATAAGCGTTGTTGATTAACATCTGCTTGAATTGTGCCGAATAAATTGGGGTCGAGGGTAACGAGAAAGGTAACAATTGTTCCTACCCAGACGATAAACATGACTGGGTTACGAACAGCTATTTTTGGGTGGAGTTTAAGAAATGACTCTTTAATCGCTCGTTGGTAGAGTCCCCGCATATCTGTTTTGGGGGTATGTTTGCGCGAGTCACGGGTTCCTTGAGGAAGACGAGGTGTTGTGTTGGTTTTCATAGAAAGAGAGAATGTTTTCACGCAGAGACGCGGAGGCGCAAAGGAGTATTGTCTTAGCCGATGCCTTTGGCTATCCAGAAGGCTTCACCGATGGGGCCGAAGGCGAGGACGGGAAAGAATGTGAGTGCGCCGAGAATTAAAATTACGCCTGCGGTTACGCCTGTAAATAGTCCGGTGTCGGTGCGTAATGTGCCAACGGTGAAAGGGACTTGGGGTTTGCGAGACATACTATCGGCGAGTAAGAGTAAGCCGATGATGGGAATATAGCGTCCGGCGAGGAGGCTGAAGCAAGTGCTGAGGTTCCACCAGAGGGCGGTTGCTGTGGTTTTTGCGCCTGCTGCAATGGCGATGGGTGATGGTTGGGAGTCGCCTAAGCCTTCAAAGCCTGAACCATTGTTAGCCGCAGCCGAAGCATATTCATAAAGGACTTGGGCAAAGCCATGAAAGCCAGGGTTGCTGATTCCTGCTAGTTGGTCGGGGAAGGCTAAAGCAATACCAGCAGGAATCATAATGGAGATGGGGTGAACTAGGAGAATCAAGAAACTCGCTAGTACTACCTCGCGCTTTTCGATTTTGCGTCCGAGAAATTCTGGTGTGCGTCCTACCATTAAGCCTGTGACGAATACTGCCAAAATTAGGTAGGCAAATAAATAAGCTGTACCTGTACCTTGTCCACCCCAAATTATTTGTAAAAACATATTGGAGAGGGTGACAAAACCACCGTTGGGCATAAAGGAGTCATGTAAACTGTTGACTGCACCGCACATGGTTCCGGTGGTACTGACGGCAAATAAGGCTGACTGCGCCCAGCCGAAGCGGACTTCTTTACCTTCTAAGTTGGGTTGGGTACTACCTAAGAGTGCGTTGACTGCGGGGTTGCCGTTATATTCACCAATGGCGGTGATGATAATAAATACGATGTAAATTACGCCCACCATCCCGTAAACTAACCAGGCTTGTTTAGTGTTGTTGGCAAATAAGCCGTAGGTATAAATCAAGGATGTGGGAATTGATAACATCGCCACAATTTGAATTAAGTTAGAAAATCCGTTGGGATTTTCTAAGGGATGGGCTGAGTTAATGGCAAAAAAGCCGCCGCCGTTTTCTCCGAGTTGTTTGATGATTTCAAAATGGGCAACGGGGCCGAGAGCGATCGCCTGACTTACACTAGAATCTTCTAAGGTGGGGAATACAACTGGCCCTGCTAAGGTTTCGGGAACACCAGCCGCCATCAATGCAATTCCACCAACAATACAAATAGGTAATAAAATTCGCGTAATTGAGCGAATTAAATCTACATAAAAGTTACCTAATGGTCTACCTGTTAACCCACGAATAAAGGCAATTCCCACTGCTAAACCCGTGGCGGCTGAGGTAAACATGTGATAACCAAGCCCCCACATTTGACTGGCGTAACTCAAATATGTTTCACCAGAATAATGCTGTTGGTTGGTGTTAGTAATAAAGGAAATTGTTGTGTGTAGGGCTGTATCCCAAGTTGGTGCAGGGATTTTTGTTGGGTTAAAGGGTAGCCATCCTTGATTCATGAGAATGAAGAATATCAGCAAACCCATAACGATATTGCTGTAGAGAATGGCTCTGGCATATTGCCAGCCTGTCATCTCTGCTTTAGTCTGAACGCCAACTAAAGAGTAAAGTATGCGTTCAATTGGGTTTAAAATTGGGTCGAGAAATGTGCTGCGCTCTTGATAAACACGCGCCATATATCGCCCAAAAAATGGAGTTATGGCTACTACAATCAGTAGCGTTAGTCCAATTTGAATCCATCCTTGGAGCATAAATATTAATTATTTAGACAATTTGTAATTAATTGAATTAATTTAGATCATCGATTTTTCATGAGGGAAAAACAAGGGATGGAGGATATAAATTTATACTTATACAGCGTTTATTTTTTTCTATATCTAGCGTTTAGTTGGTTTCTAAACGCTGTTAATTTATGATAAACGAACCGCCAAGACGCAGAGAGCGCAGAGAAGATAAACTATTGTCATGAGGTATTAATCAAGAATATATTAGGACTTACGCAGACTCTACGATTTCTTGGCGTTCTCGGCGACTTGGCGGTTAGATAAATTAAGCTTTTCGGGAATTTTTGCGTAAGTTTTATATTGAAGATAGCAATACTCACTGTTGAGGGTACGGGAACAAGGAATTAACCGCCGATAGCAGAGGATGAACGCTGATGAACGCAGATAAATTTGGAGTTCAGAAAAATAGTCAAGGCTATAAATTAGGCAGATTTATTATTATATTGTGTCTATTTGTTGGTGTGATGGTGATGGAGTTTAAAACACCAACAGAATATGTTTTTGGATATCTTTATACAGGCGCAATTTTATTAACAAACTATTGGTTTGGTGGCAGGGCAACTTTTTTAGCGACTTTGGTGGCGGTGTGTTTGACGTTGTTGAATTTGGTTGTACCTGGAAATGAATTAGTGAAAGTCTCCACGGTCGCTAGTCGCTTAATTGCAGTGATGGCTTTGATTGTGACTGGTATTTTAAGCGATCGCCTGCGTCGTTCTCAAGAGGCGATCGCTCTCACTCGCGCCAAGTTAGAATCGCAAGCGGAATTGGTGAAGGTACGAGAAGATTTTGCTTCGACGCTGACTCATGATTTAAAAACACCGTTGTTAGGAGCAATTGAAACTATCAAAGCTTTTCAACAAGAAAAATTCGGCCCAGTTGTACCAATGCAGCAACAAGTTTTATCAACAATGGCACGCAGTCATCAAACTTCCTTACAATTGGTAGAAACGCTTTTAGATGTTTATCGCAACGATACCGAAGGTTTAAAACTGGACTTAGCACCAGTGGATTTAACTATCTTGGCAGAGGAGGCGGCTGGTGATTTGATGGAATTAGCGGCAAATCGTCGTGTTCATCTGTCGGTCGGTTATGGTGATTCTAATTGGCGACAATCATTGTGGGTGTATGGTGATGCGTTGCAACTGCATCGTGTGTTTAATAATCTGTTAGTCAATGCTATTAATCATTCCCGCCGTGGTGGGAAGGTGGAAGTTTTTTTAGAACCCCAAACTTCTTATCAAGTCGTGAAAATTTTAGATACGGGTGCGGGTATTCAACCAGAACAGTTTTCTCACTTATTTGAAAGATTTTATCAAGGACATAGCACCCGTCAAGCCAAAGGCTCAGGTTTAGGGCTTTATTTATCTCGGCAAATTATTGAAGCCCACGGGGGTATAATCTGGGCAGAAAACAAAGTGCCGACTGGTGCTGTGTTTGCTTTTAAACTACCTGTTTATCCACATCTTGCGCCTAGCGGCTGAAGTCACGGTTACCTCGAAGTCTTATCCTGGATTTCTCACAAGAGAGAAATCCAGGGGTGTGGGAGGGGTGGGAGGATGGTGAAAAAATCTTTCCCCCCACACTCCCCACACCCCCCTCTCTCTCCACACCCGCTACCCATACGTGAGAAATTCGGGTTATCTATTCCCTTTACCTGTGTGAAATGTCTTCTACCCCCATCAAAATTTTGTTAGTTGAAGATGATGAGCTTTTTCGCTTAGGTTTGCAAGTACGGTTGCAGCAAGAACCTGGGTTAGAAATTATTGCTGAGACTGAAGATGGTGAAACAGCTATTGAGCTAGTCAAAGAACATCCTCTAGATATTGTGTTGTTAGATGTGGGTTTACCGGGAATTGGTGGAATTGAAACTTGTAGACAAATTAAGCAGCAAAATCCGGCATTGCCAATTTTAATTCTCACTTCCCACTCGCAAAAGTCTTTAATTTTCAAGTTAATTGAAGCAGGCGCTCAAGGTTATTGTCTTAAAGGCATTGCTGCGGAAAAATTAGTTTTAGCATTGCGTTCTGTGGCGGCTGGCGCTTCTTGGTGGGATGAAACTGCAACTAAAGAAATTCGTTCTTCTGTTTTGGCTGAACCATCACCCCAGACAGACAATATCTTAAAGCCTACCAATCCCCTAACTGGGCGCGAACAAGAAATTTTATCGCTGTTAGCAGCAGGTAAAACCAATCAAGAAATTGCAGCTGCACTATATATTGCACCAGGAACAGTGCGAGTGCATATTCATGCCATTTTACAAAAGTTAGAGGCGAGCGATCGCACTCAAGCTGTGATGATGGCTTTACAAAAAGGATTAATCAAAAGCGACATCATTGTGAATGATTAGCAAAATCCACAACGGAAGGTATTTGGTTATACTCAAAATGCTTTTATGAGATAGGAAGGAAAATCACAAACTCTGTCCCTTCACCTAGAACAGAATTGACTGTGATTTTACCACCGTGTTTTTCTTCGATAATTTGCTTTGCTATAGCTAATCCCAAGCCCGTACCTTTACCAACAGCTTTAGTAGTAAATAAATGGTCAAATATTTTGTGTTTTACTTCTTCACTCATCCCTTTACCATTATCAGCAATGGAGATTTTCACAGTTTTCTCTGCTATCGATGTGGTAATTATAATTTGATTAGGATGAGCTTGAATTGACTCAAAACTACGTCCGTGATTCGATTCATCTAATGCGTCGATAGCATTTGCCAAAATATTCATGAATACCTGATTTAATTGCCCAGGGAAACATTCAATTTGGGGTAGATCACCGTAGTTAGTAATTACTTCAATTGCGGGACGTTGTTCGTTAGCTTTGAGACGGTGTTTGAGAATCAAAATTGTACTATCAATGCCTTCATGAAGATTAAATGGCACTTTATAATCTCGATCAGCACGGGAGAAAGTACGTAGAGAGGTGCTAATGTTTTTCAATCTATCACAAGCTATTGTCATAGAATCGAGCATTTTAGGCAGGTCTTCTATGCTATATTCCAAGTCAATTTCTGCTTCGTGATCAAGAATTTCTGAACTCTTATCGGGTAAAGTTTCTTGATAGATTTTCAAGTGTTCGATAATATCAGCAAAGGTGGGTTTAGCTTGTTTGAGAGTTGCCGCAATAAATCCCAAAGGATTATTCATTTCATGGGCGACACCAGCGACTAAGTTACCCAAGGCAGACATTTTTTCACTTTGAACGATTTGTAATTGAGCTTGTTGCAAAGCCAATTCAGCTTGTTTGCGTTCGCTAATATCTAACATAATGCAATCCCAAACAAAACTTCCATCCACAAGTTTGCGGATGTAGCCTTCCGCCTGAACCCACTTGACAATTCCAGAAGGTGTCAAAATTCTACCTGACCATTGCCCAGAAGTCAGAGTTGTCATTGCGCCTCCTAGCGCCTGTTGGAAAGTCACAATATCTTCTGGATGAACTATATCAATGAGAGTCTTGACATTGGTATTGAATTGCTGGACTGGTATTTCCCATAATTTATAACAGCCTGCACTGATATAAGGTAAAGATTGTTCACCATTAGTAGACAAATGGACTTGATAAACAGCCCCAGGAAGATTATCTACCAAGTTATGAAAGCGAGAATTGCTGGCGCTCAATTCGTCAACCGATCGCTGTAATTGTTGGGCGGATTCCTGAGAACGTTGATAAAGTTGGGCATTTTCTATGGAAATGGCGGCTTGAGCGCAGATGAGGTTGAGTAGTTCGATGCGATCGCTTGTAAACGCCCCCGTCACTAAATTATTTTCTAGATATAAAATTCCCAGCAACTTCCCTTGATGTAAAATCGGGCTGCACAAAATACTCTGAGGCTGTTGACGAATAATATATGGATCGTTGGCTAAGGTGATATCTGCGGTTGCATCCAGCAGAATTATAGTTTGACTATTGCGCTTGACTTTGTAAATGAGTTTTAAGGGAATTTCCTGGCTATCCTCAACCGCCAGGTTTTGCAATACAACAGGCTCATTCCTCTGAGTAATTGAGCCAGCAATCAGCAGGCGCGAGTCTCGTAACAGCATTAACACACATTTATCAGCCCCAGCATTTTCAATGACGATGGAAAGCAACGATGACAGCAGTTTTTCCAGTTCAATTTTCCCGGAGATACTTTGAGATGCTTTGAGGATAGCTTTCAAATCTAGGGTATCGGAGACACTGCTGCTAGAACTAGAGGAACTGCTGGATGAGACACTCCCTAATGCGAGGATAGTTTCGTTAGTGGATAAGGAAAAACGGGTTTGCTGGAGGATGGGAGCAAGCAGTTGGGGATAGCGTCTTTCCAAGTCGGCAACTTTGGCTTTAGCTCCCCAGCGAGCATAGGCATAGTAAGCTTGGGTCATGTATTCCTGAGCAATATGCTGTTTACCCCAATTGAGATAAAACTTTGCTGCTAGTTCGTTAGCTAGTCCTTCTTCTTGGATATAGCCATTTTCTTTAGCTCCAGAAATAGCGCGATCATAATATTCAATTGCTTCCGCTTTATTGCCAAAAATCCGTTGTCGTTCTGCCTCAACTAAATACCATTTATGGAGATGATTCATGGGTGCAAAATGCGCCCACTGTTGCAACGTGGTTTGATGGGTTTCAACCAAGGCGAGAAATTCATCTAGTTCTGACTCTGGCTGTGTAGACAACAGTGCCAAATGCGTCAGGGCTGTATAGAAATGAAACATGGGAATAAAAATCATCCCTGATACTGCCATTAAATACTGTTTGGCTTGGGTGTTATATTCTAGGGCAGAGGTGTAGTTACCAAAAAAGTATGCCAGCATCAGTTTGTAAGTGTAAGCAATAGCGATCGCGGTGAGATCCTTGTCCTGATAGTGCTTAGGAATCATCACCGTTTCATCATAGGCGCTGCCAACTAAACAATCTGACAGAATCCGGGTTTCCTTCAAGTTATGTACAGTCTGCTGCATCATATCCAAATAAGTCAGGGCAGAATGTTGTTTTATCTGCACTAAGACAGCCCTGTAATCTGCTATTTCGGGTTCCCAAATATCCAGTTCTATCCCAGCAAAAAGTTTGGCAATAAAGTAATTGAGCGAGTTGTAGCCAGCGTTGAGAAAATCACCAGTTTCTATACCAGTTACATAGCCATCTTTCATCGTCAGCGTTGTTACCCTGAGAGATTCCCGATGATGTTGAACCCAGGCTGAAAACAGCAGTAGAACTTTAGATTTGAATTCCCCGACATTAAATTGATCGAGCAAGTTTATTGCTAATCGCCCAAAGCTATAGCCTGTTTTCACTTCTCCCAAAAAGGCACACAACACCATACCGTGAATCATATACCCCACAGTCGATCCTGGTGTATTCCCAAACTGGAGTGATAAACTTACCATCGTTGCACTCAGTATGGGCAGTAATCCCGGCATTGCCTGTAGAATCGGCGAAAATAATGTTCCTAAGAGTTGCATAGCTGCCTGAGTATGGCAATCGCTCATTACAGGTAGATTGACTAATTCTTCAATCTCTCTACCGCTTTGAAGGTTAGCTAGGGTTTCTAGGGCTTTGCTAATTTTGGCTTCGTCAGGTGCTGTGGGGAGTTCAACCCCCAATTGAGATAGGGCATCTCTTCCTACTGTAATGGCTTCTAATATCTTGCCCTGAGATGTCTGAGCGACGATTTGAATTTGGTATATTTTGATTTTGTCTAAAATTGTCTCAGCTTCTTTTAACGCCAGTGCTGCTATTTTCTCCATGCCATCAAAATCTGCATTCAAATAGGCAACTTCGGTAGCAGCAATATGGAGATTCATCGTCAATTCATACTGATCTTGCCAGCAGTTGACTGTCAGTAAATCAATCCCTGTTTGCAAATAGACTCTGGCTGCAACATAAGCTGTAGAATTTCTAGCTTTCTGCCCAGCTTTTAAGTTAAGTTGGGCTAGTGCTTCCCGTGCTTGCGGTTGGGTAATTAGCTCAATTCCTTGGTTTAAATGCCTGACAATATCAAACAGTTTTTCTTCCAGTTCTACTTCCGAGGAACTGTGCAGTAATAATTGTCCAATTTTCAGGTGAGTTGCAAGTTTTTGGTCATCGGGAATCAAGGAATAAGCTGCTTGTTGAATGCGATCGTGGAAAAATTTGTATGTAACAATCTCTTGATTTTCTGGTGTACTGACTAGAGTTTCTTGCCCAACATAAAACTTATAAATATTACCAATTGGTAAAATCAACCGTTCTTGTAATGCTTTCCATAAAGCAGCAGCAGTCTCAATTTGGGATTGTTCTGAAACAATAGCCAAAGTGGATAGATCGAATTGATTACCAATATAAGCAGCCAACTGCAATACATTTTGAGTTGCTTGTGGCAGTTTTTTCAATTGAAATGCCATAAAAGCCACAACGTCATCTGTAACTGCTTGAGTCCTCACCTGTATAATGTCACATTGCCAGCAGGCTAAATCAACATCAAATTTAATCAGTTCTTCTTGATGTAATGCTTTGAGAAATTGTGCGGTAAAAAATGGATTTCCCTGAGCTTTTTGATGTATCAATACTGAAAATTCCCATACCATTTCTTCTGGACATTTGAGGGTATCAGCAACTAGCTGATTGACTTGTGATTGACTGAGTGCTTCTAAAGTAACTGTGTTAATTGTTGCTTGTGTTTTCTGGATCTCACTCAAAGTCAACATTAATAGATGTGCTGGATAAACTTCATGATCACGGTACGCACCAATGATGAAAAGATGCCTGGTATCAGCCATTAATAGCTGCATCAACTTGAATGATGCCGAATCAGCCCATTGTAAATCATCTAAAAATATGACTAAAGGATGTTCTTTAGTTGTAAAGACTTGGGTGAATTTTTGAAATAATAAATTAAATCTATTTTCTGCGGCTGTTCCTGATAATTCTACTGCTGCTGGTTGTTTGCCAATAATTATTTCTAATTCGGGGATGACTTCAATAATTACTTGTCCATTTTCCCCAACAGCATCTAATATTTTATTTCTCCATTCCTGAATCTTTACATCACTTTCAGTCAACAATTGCCCCATTAAATCGCGGAAGGCTTGCACAAAAGCACTGAAGGGAATATTCCGTTGAAATTGGTCATACTTACCTTTAATAAAGTAGCCGCGTTGCCTGACAATGGGTTTATGTACTTCTTTTACAACTGCTGTTTTCCCAATTCCCGAAAACCCAGCTACTAGTATCATTTCGGTTGCGCCAAGGCTAACTCTATCAAAGGCTTCTAAAAGGGTTTGAACTTCGGTTTCTCTGCCATAGAGTTTATCAGGGATGATGAAGCGATCGCACAAATCTCTTTGTCTAATCTCAAAGCTTTGGATTTCGCCAATTTCTTTTAGTTGATTTAGACAGTTTTCTAAATCAAATTTCAATCCCAATGCACTCTGATATCTATCTTCAGCATTTTTCGCCATCAGTTTACTGACGATTTCTGATATAACCAAGGGGATATCTGGATTAATTTCATGTATGAGTGTGGGAACTTTCGCAATATGAGAATGTACCAATTCCATCGCATCATGAGATTGGAATGGTAATTCTCCTGTTAATAGTTCATAGAAAGTCACACCCAGGGAATAAAAATCTGTGCGGTAGTCAATCCCGCGATTCATTCTCCCTGTTTGTTCAGGAGAGATATAAGCGAGTGTTCCTTCTAAAACATTCGGGTTAACTAGGGTTTGGGTTTCTCTGGGTAATAATGATGCAATACTAAAGTCAATTAATTTAACTTGTTTAGTTTCGGGGTTAATTAATATATTGCTGGGTTTGATATCTTTATGAATAATTCGCTCATGGTAGAGTAAGTCTAGGATATCGCAGAGTGCGATCGCTAAAACTAAAAACTCCTCAATAGATGCAACATTTTGATTTTTGGCAAAATAATCCTTGAGGGAAATTCCCCCAAAGTCTTCCATGACTAACATATAGCCATTATGTAAGGGTTCGAGGCTATATGTTTGGATAATCAGAGATGAATTGAGGTTTTTCCCAATAGTGTATTGATTGCGAAATAATAACAATTCGCTAAAGCTGGGATAGGGGTTTTTCAGCAGTTTGATAACTACTGGTGTTGAGTCGCTTTCTCTGACTGCGCGATAAACTAGTGTTCGGGAGCCATCATAGAGTTGTTCGCTGATGCGATATCCGGGAATCTTCACAAGAGTGTCAATCATAATCACTAAATCTTCAAAATGTCTTGATTTAGTATTCCCAAAGGATCAACTTTCCTCTATGATGACGTAAAAATTTACACTGGCAGTTGGATGATAAATTCTGTCCCTTCACCTAGAGCAGAATTGACTGTGATTTTACCGCCGTGTTTTTCTTCGATAATTTGCTTTGCTATAGCTAATCCCAAGCCCGTACCTTTACCGACTCCCTTAGTAGTAAATAAATGGTCAAAGATGCGATTTGTCACATCTGCACTTATACCTTTGCCGTTATCTCGAATATGGATATAAACTTGATTGGCAGTGACATAAGTACGGATCGTAATTTCTTGGGGATGGGCTTGTAATTCCGCAAATGTGCGAGTTTGCGCCATCTCATCAAACATATCAATGGCATTAGCCAAGATATTCATAAATACTTGGTTTAACTGTCCAGGAAAGCATTCAATTTCTGGGATATGGCCATATTCTTGTTGAATATTGATGGCGGGGCGCTGTTCATTGGCTTTTAGGCGGTATTTTAAAATCATTAAGGTGCTATCCAAACCATCATGAATGTTAGCTATGACTTTATTGACTGTATCGGCACGGGAGAAGGTACGCAGACTGTTGCTAATAGATTTAATGCGTTCCGTTGCTTCTGTCATGGAATGCAGCAACTTGGGTAAATCTTCGATTAAAAATTCCAAGTCGATATTTTGGGCATTATTTTGAATTGGGGCAGCAGGTTCAGAATAATGTTGTTGATACAGTTCTAGATGTCCGATTAAATCTTGGGTGTATTCTTGGGCGTTACGGATACTCCCGTAAAGAAAGCCAATGGGGTTATTAACTTCATGGGCAACCCCGGCGACTAAGTTACCCAAAGATGCCATTTTTTCATTTTGTACTATTTGGAGTTGGGATTGTTCCAACTGTTGGGCATATTCTTGGGCTTGGTGATAGAGGCGGGCATTTTCTAGGGAAATGGCGGCTTGAGTACACAAAAAGTTGAGAATCAAGATGCGATCGCTTGTAAACACCCCACTGCTAGACTGATTTTTTAAGTACAAAATCCCAATTAAATTGCCTTGATTGAGAATTGGTAAGCACAATACACTCTTTGGTTGGTGCAGAGTTAAATATTCACCAATGACAGGCAAATCAGTTTTGAGATTGTCAACTACTACGACTTCTTGGGTGTTTTTGACGTACTGTATCAGCTTGACTGGCAAATTAGGATTGTTCTCCAAAGGTTCCGCACAAAGTTCTGTGGTGTTGGTTGTGGCGATCGCCCTGACTTGCCAGATTCCCGCACGGTTGGGTAACATCAAGGCGCAGTGATCAGCACCAGAGTTTTGCAGAATAATTTGTGTTAATTGAGACAGCAAATCATCTAATTGAATGGTGCTGGAAAGACTTTGCGAGGCTTTGATAATAGCGGCAAAATCTAAAGCTAGATTCAAACTGGTGTTAGAAGAGGCAGTAGTGGCACTATGAAATGAGACATTAGAACTAGTCACAGCCGCCAGGGTTTCTAAGGGGTTGAGAGTTGCTGTAGCTGGCTGAAAAATCGGACGCAGTAAATTAGAGTAACGACTTTCTAAATCTTTGGTTTTGGCTTCTGCACCCCAATGGGCATAACCGTAGTAAGCTTCCTGCATATAAGTTGTGGCGATTTTTTCTTTACCCCAAGCGAGGTAAAACTTAGCAGCCAGTTCATAGGCGAGGGCTTGTTCTTGGAGGTAGCCGTTGGCTTGGGCGAGGGCGATCGCGCGATCGTACAAATCCCCGGCTTCATAATATTTGCCTAATACCCGATAAGTTTCTGCTTCTATTAGTTGAAACTTATGCAGATAATTCGCAGGGGCATGATCAGCCCATATCTGCATAGATTGTTGATTCTTGGCAACCTTCTCTAAATCTACAGTTGTTGTGAGAGTATCTGGGCAATATGCTGACAATAAACTCAAAGATTGATAAAAGTTCTTCAGGGGAGTAATTAATAAACCCGCCGCCCCTTGTTCATATTCTTCAAATTTGCTGGCGTATTCTCTCGCGGTGTCAATATCACCAAACAAATAACAGAGTAAAAGTTTAGCAAGATAAACATAGCAAATACCGTTGACATTGCGACTTTGAATTAAGGCAGGTAAAGTCACAGTTTCATCAAAACTTGTACCAACCAGCGTCATCACGTTTTCGGCTTTGCCACGCAGATTAATCACTGTTTGTCGCCAAGTATTTGCCCAAATTAACGAAGCTTCTTGCTTAATATCTTCAATGAGCAGACAATATTTATCGGCTTCTGCTTCGGCAATTTCTAGATGTTCACCTGTCCAAAATAAAAATTGGCAATAGCAGTTGGCACAATAACCAACATATTCTAAATCACCATGTTCTAAACCACTGGTTAAACCAGATAAAAATACAGGTAATGTGGAACGTAAAGAATCTCGCCAATGTTTAATAAATAAAGCAAAAGTCAGATTTACTTTACTAGTTAATTCTTTGGCTTGCAATTGCTCTAAAATAGTAGTTGCCAGTTGCCCAAATTGATAGCCACGTTCAATTTCACCAGTCGCACATAAAAATAAGCCATATAAACTATAAGCGATGGCGGCTTGGGGAGAGTTACCACATCGAATGCAGATTTTCACCATTGTGAATATCTTTAAAGGTAACAATTGTGGTTTGGCTAAATAGACAGATGCAAATAAACCTACTAAGATTCGCATTGCTGCCAATTGATCAGGTGCTTGGAGAATTGGTAAATTTGCGAGAGATTCGATGGGGCGATCGCCTAAAATAATTTTGAGTTGTTGGTGTTCGGCAATCATCGTCTCAAAATCACAATCTTCTGGGAAATCAACGCCCAGTAAATTCAAAGCCTCCCTACCTGTATTGATAGCTTCTAGCAGTTGATTTTGGGCGGTGTAAGCTAAGATTTGAATTTCATAAACTTTGATTTTATCGAGTGGTTGACGCGCCGATAATAGGGTTTGATCAATGAAATATTTAGATTGGGCAAAATTAGTATTTAAATATTCTGATTCTGCTAAAGATTCATACATTTGCAGAGTCAGTGCATACTGATTTTGCCAGCAATTTTCGGTTAACAGTGTTAAACCAGTGTTTAAATAACTCACAGCCGCCGCGTAGGCGGTAGCTACTTTGGCTTTGTGTCCCGCCCGCAAGTTTAACTCGGCTAATTGTTCTCTTGGGGATAGTTCTGTAATTAATTCAATACCGATATTGAGTTGATTGACAATATCAAAAATTCGGTTGTCTAACTCTGATTCTAAGGTATTATTTAAAAGTAATGCCCCAATTTTGCGGTGAGTAGCTTGTTTTTGGCGGTCAGGAATGAGAGAATAAGCAGCTTGTTGGACGCGATCGTGTAAAAACTTATAAGTTAAATTCTCAATTCTGTGAGTATTTTGATTTGCTTGTTCGTGGCTGAGATAAAATTTATAAACTTCACTTTGGGGCAGAATTAGTCCTTCTTGCAAAGCTTTCCACAAAGCTGTTGCCGCTTCCATTTGTAATTGTTCGGAAACAATTGCTAAGGTAGCTAAATCAAAAGAATTACCAATGCAAGCAGCTAACTTAAGAACATTTTGGGTTTCATCAGGCAACTTTTGTAATTGCTGTGCCATAAACTCAACCACATCATCGGTGAGAGATAAGGCATTAATTTGAGCAATATCACATTCCCAATAGCCTTGTTCACGGTTAAATTTAATTTCCCCATCTTCGTGTAAGGCTTTGAGAAATTGGGTAATGAAAAAGGGATTCCCTTTGGTTTTACGGATAATTAATTCTGTCAGGGGGAGCGATCGCTCAGTTGTACAATGTAGTGTATCGGCAATTAACTGATTGGTATCACTCAAAGTGAGAGGCGCAAGGGTAATTGTATTTACAGTTCTACCAACTTGCTGGAGTTCTGCAACTGTTAAGATTAACGGGTGAGTTGGCGAAACTTCATTATCTCGATAAGCGCCCAACAATAACAGATAATTTTTATCTGCCATCAGCAGTTTAATTAATTGCAAAGATGCGGAATCTGCCCATTGCAAATCATCAATAAACATCACTAATGGATGTTCGGCGGTCGTAAAGACGGCAATAAATTTCTGAAATAATAAGTTAAATCTGTTTTGGGCGGCTGTTCCTGATAATTCTGGTGCAGGTGGTTGTTTACCAATGACTCTTTCGAGTTCTGGCATCACTTCAATTAAAACTTGTCCATTATCGCCCAAAGCCGCGAGAATCTGACTGCGCCATTGATTTAATTGGGTATCTGATTCTGATAATAACTGCCCAATCAAATCGCGCAAAGCTTGGACAAAAGCCAATAAGGGAATATTTCGGTTAAACTGATCAAATTTTCCTTTGATGAAGTAGCCTTGCTGGCGGGTGATGGGTTTATGCACTTCGTTGACGACGGCGGTTTTCCCAATTCCCGAAAATCCCGCAACCAGCATCATTTCAGATGTACCCTTGGCGACACGTTCAAAGGCTTGCAACAGGCTGATAACTTCGGCTTCACGTCCGTAGAGTTTTTCGGGGATGAGAAAGCGATCGCAAATATCCCGTTGTCCAATGGCAAAATTGGTAATTGTACCAGTATCTTGTAATTGCTGAGTGCAAGTTTCTAAATCATGCTTTAATCCTAAAGCACTTTGATATCTATCTTCGGCGTTTTTCGCCATTAATTTCAGCACAATATCTGCAATTACCTGGGGAATATCTATTTGATTACCCAAAATCAGAGTTTTGGCGATATGACAATGCACTAACTCCATTGGATCATCGCAGATAAACGGTAAAGTCCCCGTCAACAGTTCATAAAAAGTCACACCCAAAGAATAAAAATCACTGCGGTAATCAATACCCCGGTTCATTCTCCCGGTTTGTTCTGGAGAAATATAAGCAAGTGTCCCTTCTAAAACATTGGGACTTTTGATTTCTTGAGTTTCTCGCGGTAATAAAGAAGCAATACTAAAGTCAATTAATTGTATCTGTTTGCTATGGGGATGAATCAGGATATTCGCAGGTTTAATATCCTTGTGGATTACACGGTGTTGATGTAAATCTTGCAGAATATTACTGAGTTGAATCGCGATCGCTAAAAATTCCGCTAAAGAAAGAGTCGTGGTTTTGATATATTCTCTTAGAGCGATCGCTCCCGTATCCGGCATCACTAATATATAACCATGCCCATAAGTTTCTAATGACAAGGGACGAATAACACCCGAAATTTGCAGATTTTTACTAATTGTGTATTGGTTCCGAAATTGCAATAACTCGTGAAAACTCGGATATTCGGAAGTGAGAAGTTTGATGACTACTGGCAGTTGATCAACTTGACGGATAGCACGATATACTATGGTTCTAGAACCTGCATACAATTGAGAACTAATTTGATATCCAGGAATGACGGGTGTCTGCAACTCAGTAGTCATTGATATATACCTCTAGTTTCTTTGGGTGGTTGCTTCTCTACATGGATGAAACCACGCGCAGCAAGTTTAGATAAACTTAGTATTCCCATTTGTGAGAGGTTTAATCACTAATAATTAGTTAAAGAGATTATGAATTACTGAATTTATTAATCAGACAATATGGTATTCCTATTTGAGATGTGAACAACACAGATCAGTGAATCCTTAGACAAGCTAGGTGTATCTTATGAGTGAAGTATTCACCAATTCTGTCTTCTGATTCCTTTTTATATAATCGGCAGGGAAATTATAAATTCTGTTCCCTCACCTAAAATCGAATTAACCGTAATTTTACCGCCGTGCTTTTCTTCGATAATTTGCCGCGCGATCGCTAATCCTAAGCCCGTACCTTTGCAGACTCCCTTGGTAGTAAATAAATGGTCAAAGATTTTATGTTTTACCTCTGCACTCATTCCTTTACCATTATCAGCAATGGAGATTTTGACAAATTTATCTGCTATTGATGTGGTGATTGTAATTTGGTTAGGATGAGCTTGAATTTCTGCAAAACTCCGTCCGTGATTTGATTCATCTAAAGCATCAATGGCATTCGCCAAAATATTCATAAATACCTGATTTAATTGCCCAGGGAAACATTCAAGTTGAGGTAAATTAGCGTAATTAGTTACTACTTCAATCGCCGGACGTTGTTCGTTGGCTTTGAGACGATGTTTGAGAATTAAAATTGTACTATCAATGCCTTCGTGAAGATTAAATGGTACTTTGTAATCTCTGTCAGCACGGGAGAAAGTGCGTAGGCTAGTGCTGATATTTTTTAATCTATCACAAGCCATTGTCATGGAATCCAGCATTTTAGGCAAGTCTTCTATGGTATATTCCAAATCAATTTCTGCCTCGTGGTCGAGGATTTCTTCAGTTTTATCGGGTAAGGTTTCTTGATAGATTTTTAAGTGTTCGATAATATCGGCAAAGGTGGGTTTAGCTTGTTTGAGAGTAGCTGCAATAAAGCCCAAAGGATTATTCATTTCGTGGGCGACACCAGCGACTAAGTTACCCAAGGCTGACATTTTCTCAGTTTGCACCATTTGTAATTGGGCTTGTTGTAAGTCTTGTAATGCTTGTTCTAACTCCTGTGCTTTTTGTTGAAGTTGGACTGCGGCAAGTTGACGCTCAGTAATATCATCTGCTAGGGAAGCAACTCCAATTAACTCACCATCTGCATTGACAAGGGGATTATTATACCAAGCACAAATAATAGTTTTGCCATCTTTGGTAATATTTTCATTGATCTTGTAATTGCCACCTTGTTGTGATAGAAGATTGCATACAATTTGGTCAATTTGTATTTGAATTGTTGGAGGAATAATGAATTGGAGTTGACGACCTAAAGCTTCCTGTTTGGTGTAGCCAAATATCCTTTCTGCTGCTGGATTCCAGTCAGTAACGCAAAAATTAGTATCCCACTCTATGACTGCCAGTGGAGTTTGTTCTACCAATAGCTGGAGTCGTTTTCCTGATGCTTGCAAGCGAAGTTGTGCAGCACTTAATTCATCAAGCGATCGCTCTAGCTGTTGTTTTGATTTCTGAGAAAGTTGATAAAGTCGGGCATTTTCTAGGGAAATGGCGGCTTGGGAGCAGAGTAGGTTGAGGATTTCGACGCGATCGCTCTTAAACGCCCCCGTCACTAAATTATTTTCTAGATATAAAATCCCTAGTAACTTACCTTGATTTAAAATCGGGCTGCACAAAACACTCTGAGGCTGTTGACGGATAATATAGGGGTCATTGGCGAAAGTGATATCTGCGTTTGCATCCAGTAACACTACAGTTTGTTGGTTGTTTTTGACTTTGTAAATGAGTTTGTGGGGAATATCCTGGCTGTCTGCAATGGGAAGACTTTGCAACACAATTGGCTCAGAACCCTGGGTAATTGAACCTTGAATTAGTAAGTTATTATCTTGCAACAGCATTAACACACATTTATCAGCCCCAGCATTTTCAATCACGATGGAAAGCAACGATGACAGCAGTTTTTCTAGTTCGATTTCACCGGAGATAGTTTGAGATGCTTTGAGAATTGCGGTTAAATCTAGGGTATGTGAGACACTGCTGCTAGAAGCCGAAGAACTACTTTTTGTGACAGTCCCCACAGTGAAGATAGTTTCGTTAGTGGAAACAACAGAACGGCTTTGCTGTAATATAGGTGCAAGTAATTGGGGATAGCGTATTTCTAAGTCGGCGATTTTGGCTTTTGCTCCCCAACGGGCATAACAATAATATGCTTCCTGTATATAACCTGCGGCGATTTTCTCTTTCCCCCAATCGAGGTAAAATTTAGCGGCTAATTCGTTAGCTAAAGCTTCTTCTTGGATATAGCCGTTGGCTTTAGCACCGGAAATAGCGCGATCGTACCAGTCTCCTGCTTCATAGTATTTTCCTAAAATCCCATAGCGTTCAGCTTCAACTAGGTCAAACTTATGCTGATGATTCATGGGCGCATAGTTCGCCCATTGTTGTTGCAGTTTTGTTTGATTTTCTTCTACCTGTTGCAGCAATGGCGATCGCTCTTCTAATCCCTGTCGCAAAGTAGCCAACACAGTCAAAGAATCGTAGAAATAAAATTCCGCTTCCCCTAGCGTTCCCACACCACCGTTAAAATAGCGTTTTACTTCAACAGCATAAATCCGAGCCGTTTCTACCTCGTCAAATAAGCAACACAACATCAGCTTAAACACATAAAATGCGTATAAGCACAGCAGGTCACGAGCTGAAATTATTTGTGAAAGAAACTCTGTCTCTTCAATGGCTTCCCCCGCAAAAATATGGGGAGATTCTGCATCTCCTAACAAATTTAAAGTACCTTGCCAATAGACTCGACACCAATTTGCTGGGGTCAATTGACTCATTTGGACTAACGCCTGGTGATAGGCTCGAATTTCTGGCTCTAAGGTATCCAGAGGACGACCGCACCAGAAGGAATTAGCACAAAAAGCATGGGCATTGTATCCCACATATTCTATGTTGCCAACTTCCAATCCTGTTGTATATCCCTCTTGCACCAGAGGTAGGATGTCTCGAATGTGGAATTTGCGATGTGATGTAAATAGCCCAGCCGTGTGAAATGCTTCTGGTTTCATCACTTTGGCCTCTAGTGCTGAGGTGAGTTGAATGGCTAACTGATTAAATTTCACCCCTGCATTCACATCTTGGAGAAAATTGGCAACAATAATGCTGTAGCAAGAATAAGCAGCTATAGAAGCGAGTGTATTCCCATATTCAATGGATAACTTCACGGGTATCGTCACCAGCGCAACATACAACGAAGAACCCGATATATAGGCAGATGAGAACAGACGAGTCATGATCTCAACGATCGCCATAATTCGGCGATCGCTCATTCTCGGTAGGTGTACCAAATCCTCAATGTCACGCTCTCCGATCAGCTGATTGACTTCAGCGATAATCGGCGGAAAATCAGCCTCCGTCATGGTTTCGGGCAGGGGTAAGCCGAGCAAAGCTAAAACGTTCCTGGCTACCTCAATCGATTCCAGCAATTTGTTTTGAGAGATCAGAGAAACAATGCGAATCCGGTAGACATTGACTTTTTCTAGTACAGACTGTGCTTGCTCGATTACCGTTTCAATCACAGATTCCATCGCCGCATAATCTCCGCACAAAGATGCTAATTCTGCGGCTAACTCGTAGAAAGCCAGGGTGATTTCATACTGTCTTTGCCAAGCTGTTTCTCCCAACAACGATAAGCCGACACGAACATATTCGCGCCCTCCTTGATATGCTGTTGTCGTCCTCGCTTTGCGAGCTGCAATCAGATTGAGACGGGCGAGATCATCCCGTTGGTGTTGCTCACTCATTAATGTCTGGCCATGATTTAATTGCCCGACTAGCTCAAATATTCGCTCTTCTGTGTCTTCTGGGGATATTTTGGATAATAATAATTGTCCAATTTGGTAATGAGTTGCCTGTTTTTGTTCATCAGGAATCAGGGAATAAGCTGCTTGCTGTACTCGGTCATGTAAAAATTTGTAATTAACAATCTGTTGATTTTCTGATGTATGTCTTAAAGTTTCTGTCCCGATATAAAATTTATAAACATCGCTAATTGGTAAAATCAACCCTTCTTGTAATGCTTTCCATAAACAAGCTGCTGTTTCGATTTGAGATTGTTGTGAAACAATTGCTAAAGTTGCCAAATCAAAAGAATTGCCAATACAAGCTGCTAACTGCAATATTTCTTGAGTTGATGGTGGCAATTTACGTAATTGTAAGCTCATAAAAGCCACAACATCATCTGTCACTACTTTGATACTCACTTGAGAAATATCACATTGCCAACAGCCTAATTCAAAGTCAAATTGAATTAGTTTATCTTGATGCAATGCTTTGAGAAGTTGGGTAGTAAAAAATGGGTTACCTTGAGTTTTTTGATAAATTAATACAGAAAGATTCCATGCCACATCTTCTGGACATTTGAGGGTATCAGCAGCTAATTTATTTACTTGTACTTGACTGAGTGCTGCTAAAGTAATTGTGTTAATTTTGGTTTGGGTCTTTTGGATTTCACCCAATGTCAACAATAATGGATGTCCGGGATTAACTTCGTTATCACGGTATGCTCCAATAATGAAAAGATGCCCAGTATTCGCAATTAATAGCTGTATTAACTTTAATGATGCCGAATCTGCCCATTGTAAATCGTCTAAGAATATGACTAATGGATGTTCTTTAGTTGTAAAGATTTGGGTGAATTTTTGAAATAATAAATTAAAGCGATTTTCGGCGGCTGCACCTGATAATTCAACTACTGGCAGTTGTGCGCCTATAATGTTTTCTAATTCGGGAATGACTTCAATAATTACTTGTCCATTTTCCCCGACAGCCTCTAATATTTTATGCTTCCATTGTTCTATTTGTACATCGCTTTCGGTCAATAATTGCCCCATTAAATCGCGGAATGCTTGTACAAATGCCGAAAAGGGAATATTGCGATTAAATTGGTCATATTTACCTTTAATAAAGTAGCCGCGTTGTCTAACAATTGGTTTATGCACTTCGTTAACAACGGCTGTTTTCCCAATTCCCGAAAACCCAGCCACCAGCATCATTTCCGTTGTACCCTGGCTGACTCTTTCAAATGCTTCTAGTAGGGTATTTACTTCGGTTTCTCTGCCATATAATTTATCAGGAATAATGAAGCGATCGCACAAATCCCGACTCGCAATTGCAAAACTCTGAATCTCACCAGTTTCTCTTAGTTGAGTTAAGCATTTTTCTAAATCAAATTTTAATCCTAATGCACTCTGATATCTATCTTCAGCATTTTTCGCCATCAACTTACTGACGATTTCTGAGATAACTGAGGGGATATCTCGATTAATTGCGTGTAATAATGGGGGAATTTTCGCAATGTGAGAATGTACCAATTCCATCGCATCATTAGATGAGAATGGTAACTCACCTGTGAGGAATTCATAAAAAGTCACACCCAAGGAATAAAAATCTGTGCGATAATCAATACCCCGGTTCATTCTCCCTGTCTGTTCGGGAGATATATAAGCGAGTGTGCCTTCTAATACGTTGGGGTTAACTAGGGTTTGGGTTTCTCTGGGTAGGAGTGATGCAATACTAAAGTCGATTAATTTGATTTGCTTGGTTTCAGGATTAATTAAGATATTGCTGGGTTTAATATCTTTATGAATAATTCGCTCGTGGTAGAGTAAGTTGAGAGTGTCGCAGAGTGCGATCGCTAAAATTAAAAACTCTTCTAAAGATGCAAGACCCTGATTTTTGCTGAAATAATCCTTGAGAGAAATTCCCCCAAAGTCTTCCATAACTAACATATAGCCATTATGTAAGGGTTCAAGGCTATAGGTTTGGATAATCAGAGGTGAGTTGAGATTTTTGCCAATAGTGTATTGATTGCGAAATAACAACAGTTCGCTAAAGCTGGGATAAGGATTTTTCAGCAGTTTTATGACTACTGGTATTGAGTCGCTTTCTCTGACTGCGCGGTAAACCAGCGTTCTCGAACCATTGTAGAGTTCTTCACTAATGCGATATCCGGGAATCTTCACAAGCGTGTCAATCATAATATCTAAATCTTGAAAATGTCTTGATTTAGTATTCCCAAACGCTCAACCTTACTCAATAGTAACGTAAAAATTTACACTGGCAGTTGGATGATAAATTCTGTCCCTTCCCCCAAAACAGAACTGACTGTGATTTGACCGCCGTGCTTTTCTTCGATAATTTGCCGCGCGATCGCTAATCCTAACCCAGTACCTTTACCGACTCCTTTGGTAGTAAATAAATGCTCAAAGATTTTCTCTTGTACTTCTGCACCCATACCTTTGCCATTATCTTGAATATGAATATAAACTTGATGGGCAACAACTTGAGTGCGGATGGTAATTTGTTGGGGATGAGTTTGTAATTCCGCAAATGTGTGCGTTTGGGCCATTTCATCAAACATATCAATAGCATTAGCCAAAACATTCATAAATACTTGGTTTAACTGACCCGGAAAACATTCAACTAAAGGAATATTGCCATAATTTGTTTGAACATCAATAGTAGGACGTTTGTCATTAGCTTTTAAGCGATATTTTAAAATTAATAAGGTACTATCTAAACCTTCGTGAATATTAGCCATGACTTTGCTATCGGTGTCAGCACGAGAGAACGTCCGCAGACTCATACTAATTGATTTAATGCGCTGCATGGCTTCCGTCATCGAATCTAGCAAATGAGGTAAATCTGCAACTAAAAAGTCTAAATCAATGTCTTCAGCATTTTCTTGAATTGCCTCAACAGGTTGGGCATAATATTGCTGATAAAGTTCTAAATGCCCAATTAAATCCTGCACATATTCTTGGGCATTGTTAATACTAGCATTGAGAAAACCAATGGGATTATTAACTTCATGGGCTACCCCCGCGACTAAATTACCCAAAGAAGCCATTTTTTCATTTTGTACCATCTGAATTTGGGCTTGTTTGAGTTCTTGTAAAGCTGTTTCTAATTCTTGGGATTTTTTATGAATTGCTGCTTCTGTTTTTTGGCGATCGCTAATATCTAAACCAATTGAAACTCCACCACAAACCTGACCATTAGCATCTAACATTGGGGCATTAAACCATTCACAAATAATCCGTCGACCATCTTTAGTAATATTTTCATTAATTGCGTGAGAACCACCATGTTCAGCTAAAATCGAAGCAGTCACATCATCTACATAAACATGATGTTCTTCCGGGATAATTATCCGCAAATTATTGCCGACAATTTCTGCTTGTGTATAGCCAAACAATTTTTCGGCGGCTGGATTACAATGTTGACATTCAAACTGAGTATTCCACTCGAAGATAGCGACTGGAGTTTGTTGAATGATGATTTGCAATCTTTGTTGAGATTTTTCTAAACGCTCAGATTTTTCTCGTTCTTGGGCGTGGAGGCGGGCGTTTTCTAGAGAAATCGCTGCTTGGGTGCAAAGAATTTCCAGAATGAGAATGCGATCGCGTGTAAATACTTCACTAGTATACTGGTTTCTTAAATATAAAACCCCAATCAAATTTCCTTGATTGAGTACTGGTAAACACAACACACTTTTTGGACGGTGGATATTTAAATATTCACTAATAACAGGCAAATCCGTTTGCAGATTATCAAATACGACAACTTCTTGAGTATTTTTGACATAATTGATCAGTTTAATTGGTAAATGATGATTATTTTCTAGAGGTTCAAAACAAACTTGGGTATTTTCAGGTGTGCCGATGGCTTTGAGATGCCAATTACCATCGCTATCAGGCAAGATTAAAGCACAGTAATCGCCACCAGAATTTTGCAAAATAATCTCTGTGAGTTTTTGTAACAGTTCATCTAAATCAATTGTGCTAGATAATGCTTGAGAAGCTTTGATGATGGCGGTAAAATCTAGGGCAGTATTAATACTAGAGCTAGAAGCTTGATTGACTTGTGTAGAAGAGTGAATTGAGAGATTCGGGACAAACAAATTTTCGATATTTTCCCAGATGTTGAGAGTAGGGTTAATCTGTTGAAGAATGGGACGTAACAAGTCAGGGTAGCGATATTCTAAATCTTCGGTTTTGGCGATCGCACCCCAACTGGCATAGTAATAGTAAGCGGTTTGCATATAAACTGAAGCAATTTTTTCTTTACCCCAGTCGAGGTAAAATTTAGCAGCGAGTTCGTTACTCAGTGCAGCTTCTTGGAGATATTCATTTTCAATTGCACCTGCGATCGCGCGATCGTAAAGGTCAATAGCTTCGCAAATATTACCAGATAGCCGCGCTATTTCTGCTGCTAATAAATTATATTTATGCAGAAAGTTTTCGGGACAATTATTTGCCCATATTTTAATCTGTTGTTGATGTTGAAGAATAATTTGCCAGTAAGATTTTTGTTCTTCGGGTGTTGCTTGGGGGTAAAGAGCAATGAGACTCAGAGGATAATAAAAGTGATATTGAATAATTGGGAAACTACTACCATTAGTAGTCAGAGTTTGTTGATTAGCGATCGCAGTTTTGACTGCATCAACATAATCACCATAAATATAAGATAGCTGAATTCTCAAAAAACAGTACCAATTGATGCCAGAAGGAAAATTATTTTTCCGCCAAATTTGAATACAGTTAATATCTTCACTGTCCCAATTTGCTAGTAATTCAGTGTGATGTATCCTCCCTTGTAGATGTGATAAAAATTGTTGCTGTTGGAGAAACCCCTGTAATATATTGATATCATTTACTTTTTCTACATAATCTGTATATTTCTCCATTTCAGTATGAATATCTACTAAACATTTGCCTTGAATTAACATCGTCCAAATCATGAACAAAACCGCCCAAACACCAAATACTAAATCTCCACATTCATTGCAAATATCAAATGAACGTTGATAGAGAGGTAAATTAGTTTTTAACGGTTTCATATAGGGATTAATCGTATGGCAAAATATATTAATATTTTGGGCAAGATATTGCGGATGATTGAACTTTTGATCAAGCTCTAGAGCTTGCTTGCCAAATTGATAGGCGGTTTGATATTCTCCTTGTTCAATCAGTGCCATTCCATAAAAGCAGTAACCAATACCAGAGTTTTCACAATTGCCATACTCAAAGGACGTATTGAGCATTAATAAGCGGATTAATTGATTGATTTGATGGCTACCTGTGAGATAAGTGATAGAACATAAAACACTTAAAAGCTTCATACAAGCTTTTTTATTAGGATCAGTCATTACAGGCAAATTCAGCAGATTATAATAAATCTCCGTTGCACGGAATGAGGCTAACTTATTTAATTCAATATCAATGGCAGATTGAATTGCTACGGATAGAGTTGGTAGACTCATTCCCAAGGTATCCAAAGCTTTTAAACCAGCCGTAATGGCAGCATTAAAATCTTCACCTTGGGTGATTTTTAGCATCATTATATCTGCATAAATATCAGCTTGATCGAAAATATTTTGTGAATGCCGTAAGGCAATGGCAAATAGTTCCTCAGACCCAGAAAATTCTCCTAGAAAATATTCACACTCTGCCTGTTCTTTGTACAGAGAAAATATAAATTGATAATTATTTTGCCAACTATCATCTGATAACACACTAAGTCCTGTTTGAAAATATTTTATAGCCGCTTTATAAGCAGTAGAAGTTTTAGCCTTTTTACCTGCTATGAAGTTTAATTGAGCAAATTCATCTTTCTCTAGTTGCTGAGTGATATAATTAATGCCGCGATACAGATGATTGACAATATCAAAAATTCTATTTTCCTGTTGCTCTAGCGGAGTATTGCATAATAATTGTTTTCCGATTTGATAATGGGTGATTTGCTTTTGGTCATCGGAAATAAGAGAATAGGCAGCTTGTTGAATGCGATCGTGTAGAAATTGATATGTAGGATTAATGCTATTTTCTACCTCATAACCACCAATCTCATCAGACTGTAATAACTGATAAACTTGGCTGTTAGGTAAAATAAACCCTGCTTGCAAAGCTTTCCATAATGCTTTTGCTGTCTCCTGTGGCGATAATTCTGAGATCAGCATTAAGGTTGCTAAATCAAAAGTGTTACCAATACAAGCAGCTAACTTCAACACTTTTTGCGTGACATCTGGCAATTTCTGTAATTGCAACGCCATGAACTGGACTATATCATCAGTGAGTGATAGTGTATTGACTTGGACAAGATCACACTCCCAAAAGCGGCGATCGCGATTAAAGGTAATATATTTTTCTTCATGTAATGCTTTGAGAAACTGAGTGGTAAAAAAAGGATTACCTTGAGTTTTGCGGTTGATTAATTCTGTAAGTGGTTTAGCCAGTTCTAAAGAGCAGTTTAATGTGTCTGCCAGCAAATGATTAATATCATCAACTGCTAAAGGTTTCAGGGTGATTTTATTAATCCTTGCCTGTGTTTTGTTGAGTTCTTCCAGCAATAACAGTAATGGGTGAGTTGCTGATATTTCATTATCTCGATATGCACCTAACACCAACAGATAATGACTTGTTTTGATTAGGGTTTTAATCAACTCCAAAGAAGCTAAATCTGCCCACTGTAAATCATCTAAAAATATTACTAAAGGATGCTCGGCAGTGGTAAATATATTAATAAACTTTTGAAATAACAAATTAAACCGATTTTGTGCCGCACTAGCGGCTAAATCTGCTACAGGTGGTTGTTGACCAATAATTAATTCTAATTCGGGTATTACGTCAATCAAAACTTGAGCATTGTCGCCTAAAACTGCCAAAATTTTTGCTTGCCATCGCTGAAGTTTGATGTCAGATTCGGATAGTAACTGTCCCATCAAGTCGCGGCAGGCTTGCACAAAACCACCCAAGGGAATGTTACGACTAAATTGGTCAAATTTCCCTTTAATAAAATAGCCTCGTTGTTGGAGAATTGGTTTATGCACTTCATTGATCACGGCGGTTTTACCAATCCCGGAAAAACCAGCAACTAGCGTTAATTCTGCCGTACCTGCTGATACACGTTCAAAAGAGCTTAATAATGCGCCAACTTCGGCTTTTCGTCCATAGAGTTTTTCGGGAATGAGGAAGCGATCGCAAATATCCCACTCACCAATTGTAAAATAGTCTAATCTACCAGTTAATTGATATTCTGTCAGACATTTTTCTAAATCAAATTTTAAACCTAAAGCTGTTTGATAACGGTCTTCAGCATTTTTCGCCATCAATTTCATCACAATCTCGGCAATGACTTGGGGGATTTTTGCATTGTTCAATTCATCTGGTTGTTTAGCAATATGACAATGCACTAACTCCATTGGATCATCACAGATAAAAGGTAAATTCCCTGTGAGTAATTCATAAAATGTCACACCCAAAGAATAAAAATCACTGCGGTAATCAATACCTCGATTCATTCTCCCCGTTTGTTCAGGAGAAATATAAGCAAGTGTCCCTTCTAAGACATTCGGATTTTTAATTTCTTGGGTTTCTTTAGGCAGTAATGAAGCAATACTAAAATCAATAAGCTGAATTTGTTTGGTTTGGGGATGAATTAAAATATTGGCAGGTTTAATATCTTTGTGAATAACGCGATTTTGGTGTAAATCGTGGATAATTTGCGTTAATTGGAGAGCAATCTCTAAAAATTCTCCTATACTGATATATTTGGTTTTGGCATACTCTCTTAAAGCAATTCCCCCAGTATCCGCCATGACCAAGATATAACTATTTTTATAAGTTTCTAAAGCTAAGGGATGAATAATTCCCGGAATATCAATATTTTTACTAATATTATATTGATGGCGAAATTGCAATAATTCTTGTAAGGTTGGATGTTCGGAAGTTAAAACTTTAATTACTACTGGCATCTGATCAAATTGACGCATAGCTCGATATACTATGCTGCGAGAACCTGCATATAGTAATTCGCTAATTTGATATCCAGGAATCAGAGGAATGCAATATTCAGTAGTCATGTATGTACGCCTTTATTTCAGTTAGCGTTTGCCTATCTAGATAGATAAAGCTGAAACATCAAAATTTATTATTCCCTTGCCGTTCATATCAAATAACACAAATACTGAAAATTAGTATATTTTCAGGCATCTTTACATAGATTTTATAGGGATTTTCAGAGCTATGGTAGTATGCCCTTAAAGCAGTGATAAACCAAGCATTATTTAGTAATATTGAAAATATCAGGTTTCTCAGAATTGGTGTAGAGGTTGTTTCATACCTAAACCCTTAATACGGTTCGGATAAGAAACTTACTTGTGTAGGCAAGCAAGGGTGCAGAGGTGCAGGGGTGAAAGGGGGAACGAAGGTACGCTCTCCCCTGCACCTGAAGCTCCTCCGCCCCCCTGCTCACCTCAACAGATACATTTGTTAACCGAACCGTATTGCCTAAACCCCCACATCCTCCTATATCTCTACCTGGATTTCTCACAAGAGAGAAATCCAGGGGGGGTGAACGAAATTTTGTGTGGGATTTCTGGCTAAGTATCCAAAAAATGACCCTCCACACTCCCCACACTTCCCACACTCCCCACACTCCCCACACTTCCCACACTCCCCACACTCCCCTCTCTCTCCACACCCGCTACCCATAAGTGAGAAATTCGGGTCTACTACCTTATCCGCCTTCTCTCCCTTGCCTCATTTCCAGCAAGTTGCTAAAACACCACTCCTACGCCTGTAAAATCCCGCGTCCATTTTCGGCAAATTCATCAATGGTTTGCACTGACAATTCGTGATTTGTCATCGACTGCAACATTGCTAAGGGTAAGGTGAGATGGTGAGCGCCAGCTTGTAGGGATGCGACGGCTTCTTGGGGAGATTTGATGCTGGCTGCCATAATTTCTGTGTTGCTTCCCTTTAAAACACTTGCCATTTCCCGGACTAATGCCACCCCATCACCTAATAGTCTAGTGGCTCGATTGACATAGGCGATCGCATATTTTGCCCCAGCTTCTTGAGAGACTGCGGCTTGGGCTGCACTGTATATAGCTGTGACTGCACAGGGAATTTCTGGTGCTAGTTCAGCCACCACCTGAAAACCAACTAAGGAAGCGGGAATTTTTAAGACTGTTTGCTGTCCAATTAACTCAAAGGCGGCTCTGCCTTCTGCTACCATTTCTTCAAATTCAGCAGCCATCAATTGATAAAACACTGGCCCTGTAGTTAATTGTGCCAGTTGTTTTAACGTCGTCTCAACCGGTAACGGGCTTTTGGCTAATAATGTTGGGTTAGTAGTGATGCCTTTTACCCAACCTAACTTTTTAGCAGCTTCTGCTTCGGCTGCGATCGCTGAGTCCAAAAATAAGGTCACTGAATTATTTTCCTTAAAGTCCCATCGCTGGCATCATACCAATTTTAGCTTGATAATTTCAGTCTTTTTTGGCTGATTATAATTCCAGAGTCAAAATTCTGGCTACAGAATTTTGGAAAAAGCAGCATAAATTTTAGTAATTGATGATTGCTAACTCTATAAATATATAGATTTATTACTATTTGAATGGAATATAGCAGAAGGCAGGAGGGAAAGTCTTACTATTCCTGTCACTCAAGCTGTGAAATTGTCCTAACATTTCTGACTACTGTTAAGAATGGGTGTGAGGATTTTGAACACTTACACCATTTGGCTGATACTAACTGCAAAGCCCTGACACCCTTACAAGAGACAAAATTGATAAACTAAGGTTTGATTTGCCAAACTTTAACAGATTTATCACCACTACCACTATATAAAGTCTGACCATCACTACTCAAGGCAAGTCCATAAATGCCGCCGCCATGTCCAATCAACTCCAAGACTGATTTTCCAGTGATGATATCACGCACTATAATTGATCTACCTAAACCGCCACTAACAAATGTCTTGCTATCGGGACTGATAACTAAGGCATCAATACTTGAACCCAACGAAAAATTATGAATTAGCTTTCCTGTGTTCAAGTTCCAAGCTTTGAAACTTTTGCCATCTGTAGTCCTAACCCCAGCAGATTGAAAACTATCGTCATAGCCACCACTCAGCAGCATTTTCCCATCATTGCTAACAGCAAGAGTAATTGGAGATGATGCTTTTTCTGAACCAGTAATCAGTTCTTCTTTTTTAGGTAGGGGTGGGGTAAAACTGCGTAATTCTTTACCTGTTAGCATATTCCAAACTCGAATTTTACCGCCGTTTTCACCACCACTATAGAGAGTTTTTCCGTCACGACTAATCGCAAGTGCTGTTGCTTCTACTTTCAAGATACGATCAATTTTGCGAGTTTTGAGATTCCGAAATTTGATGGTTGTATCACCACTACCACTAATTAAAGTTTGTCCATCTGGGGTCAATAACATGGCTCTCACCCCTGTTTTTTCGCCAATTGTGCGAATTTGCTCGCCTGTTTGCGTATTCCAAAATTTGATAGTGTTATCGAAACTAGTACTAATCAAAGTTTGAGCGTCTGGAGTAATTACTATTGATTTAATTTGCTCTTTATGCCCAGTTAAAGTCCGAAGTAATGCACCTGTCTTGGGATTCCAAAGCTTGATTGTTTTATCATCGCTACCACTAGCAAGAAGTTGACCATTGGGTGCAAGAGCTAATGCCCGAACAGGTTCAGTATGTCCTGATAAAGTTAATTTTAAACGCTGCGGTTTATCAGCCTTTGTAGCAACAGAAGATGTATCTGCTACAACTTGCAGGCTTGTAACCATACTCAAGGGTATAGATAAGAAAAAGCCAAGTAATGTTAAGGTTTTAAATACAAAAGGTAGTTGCATAGTGATACAGTAATCCTATTCGATTATTACTTCTATCTTTAAAGTATAGGAAAACACCTGTATTTGTATGACTTATTTCATATTTATGTAACACTGATTTTTAAAAGTACTGTCTTTAATATCTATACTATGAAAAACGATCAATGGCAGACACTCAAACAAAAACTGACTGATGAAGCAGACTTATCCAATATCTGGGTATTTTATATGGATAATTTTGCAGATCATCCAGAATTTACTGATTTGGGTGAGCCTGCTTATAATCAATACCTCGATAATGTTATTAGCAAAACTTGTCAGCAAATGTTTGGCAGAGAAATCAAGATTACCGACCTTTTCTTAATTTATATTGCCGAACATCATTTATTTCATGGAGCTTTCTTTGTTGAACGGCGGATTGGAGGTGTGATTTATTTCGAGGATATCAAAGTAGGGTTAATTGCAGTCTCGGCAGATTATCCACCTACGGATATGGTTAAATATTCTCGTTTTTCTGAAGTACTGCAATTACCCAAACCTAATCGCAATGATCTCAATTAAATAAAACCCTCAGAGGATGTTTGGAAAGTCATGAAAGATACTAAAAACCCCTCTCCAAACCTCTCCCCGAAGCGGGGAGAGGCTTTGAGTCTTGCGCCCTTTCCCTCGTAGGGAAGGGGTTGTGGGTTAGGTTTAAAAGAAAGTTACACACGAAGTTATAGCCTTTCCTAGTCTGCTGACGTACAAATTTATCTGCGTCCATCTGTCTTGAAAAGTTTGCTCAAGTCGGCAGAGCCGCCCACGCAACGCCAGTGAGGGAGTCGGGGAACCCGCCCAACACACTGGCTCAACTTTTCGCTGCGTCTATCTGCGGTTAATTATTCTTGTTTGTACTGCACTAGAATAAGAAACGCTATAGGACTCATATTTGATTTATGAAAAAAATCAGTACACCCAAATCAGCCGTCTTTCCTACTCCCTACTCCCCATTCCCTACTCCCTGCTTACACAACTAGATTCAGGAATCAAACCGTATTCCTATATAATTAGGTTTTGATTAATAAAAACTACCAGACTTGCGATGTTCAATCGCGGTTATGCCATCATTAGTTAACATTTCACCTTTATCTACAACAGCATAAATCAGCCATCGATCGCCACATTCGAGTTGATTTTGGACTGTGCATTCTAAATAGGCTAATGCGTCATCAAGAACCAAACAACCATTAGTAGCAGTTTGGGTAGAAAGATTCGCAAATGGGTTATCGCCGGAAGTGCTTTGGCGGGAAAAATAGCGGCGCACATTTCTACCTTCTTTGAGAATATTTAACACAAATTTATCACCGGGATGACGCATTAAGTCAGCATTTTGTTCTGGAGAAATGGCAATCATAATTCCGGGTGGGTTAAAGGTGGCTTGTGATACCCAAGAAGTTAAAATTCCTTTGTGACTGTTTTGGTCACGAGTTGTTACAACGCACAAAGACCCAATTATTCTCCCGACGGCTTGTTCTGTGCGGTCTACTTGTGCTTCTGTAACGGCTTGGCGGGGAACACGCAGTTTTTTGGTTTTTTTCAAGGTTTGAGCAAAAGTAGCACCTGCATCTTTACACTGTTGCAGAGTCTCAGCCGTGGGACTAAAGCGCACTCTAATGGTTTCAAAACCTAAGCGATAATTTGCATCTGTGAGTTTGCTTTCTAATAAATCAATGGCTTCACCACTCCAACCGTAGGAACCAAAGACACCTGCTAATTTTGTTTTGGTGGCTGTTGATAAAATTATCCCCAAGGCTGTTTGAATTTGGGTGGGTGCATGACCGCCTAAAGTGGGGGAACCGATAATAAAGCCGTCGCAGGCTTCGATAATGCGAGTAATTTCGGCTGTGTCTACTAGTTCGCAGTCAATTGATTCTACATTAATGCCGTTTTGAATTAATCCTTGAGCGATCGCATTCGCTACAATTGCCGTATTCCCATAGGCGGAAGCATATAATAAGGCGACGCTAAATTCCTGAGCTTTCTGCCCTTGACACCATTGGCGGTAATCATAAGTAAAGCGACTCAAACTGTAACGCACAACCGGGCCATGTGCTGGTGCATAATATCTTGCACCTAATGTAGCCAATTTATCTAAAGCAACTTCGACTTGTTTAGCTTGGGGTGCATGAAGACATTCAAAATAGTAACGGCGTTCTGCGTCTAATTTTTTCCAGTCTTCGTCAAAAAAGGTGTCTTCGCAGATATGTGCGCCAAAAAATTTGTCTGTATACAGAATTTTACTTGCAGAATCATAAGTACAGAGTCCATCTGCCCAACGGGGAGTCGGTACAGTCACGAATGACAACAAATGGCCTTGTCCCAAATCTAAAGTATCTTCTGAACGTACTGCTTGAATGTGTGACTCTAATTCGGGAAAGGTGGATTTTAAAGCATTAACCGCCGGACGAGAACAAATTATTGTTGCTTGTGGTGCATGAGATAGCAATACTTTCAGGGTAGCGCGGCGGTTGGGGTTGACGTGGTTGAGAATGATGTAATCTAGGGTTGCTAAATCTAGATGTTGTTTTAACTCGTGAATGTAGATTTCGGTAAACGATTCACCAGGCGGGTCAATTACAGCTTTTTTATCAGCTTGAATTAAATAAGAGTTGGCTGTAGTGCCTTTTTGGCGGGAATATTCAACCTCAAATTTTAGTCTGTCCCATGTGCGCGATCGCAAAATAATTGTATTTTGTCCAATTTCAGCAACCTGGACATCTCTAGGACGGCTGGGTGTGATAGTAGCAGTAGACATAATAACCTCTTAAAAAAAGTCTGGAGTCTGAAAATTTGTCTTTTAAAGTTTTTAGTACAGCATGGTGTAAATGAATTTACTATTTACAACAAACCCTTTTTCTTGCCTTTTTCCTTTTTATTTGTGCATTTGTTTGTAGCGTTGTGATACTTGTTGTTCTGGATCAATGCCTTCAAAGGTTGGGGGTAGCCAAACTCGCAAGACTAATAATATTCCTAGAACTAATAAGAATGCACAAGTCGCTAAAACTTGAGTCCAATTAGTTTCAAGTACGCCTTTAACAATCACTTCTCGCAAGGCAGAAACAATCGAAACTTCTACTGCTACTCCAATAGATATGCGTTGTTCTTGTAAGTAAATAATCAGCAGTCGGAACAACTCAACCAAAATCAGCAGAAATAAAATATCGGCGGTAACAACTTGGAAATTCAGAGGGGGAAGTAAGGAGAGAAACATATCTCTTACCTGAATCACCATGAAGCTAAATAAGCCAATACATAGAGAAATTACAATTACATCTTGAATAAGTTCTAGACTGCGAACAATGCGACCCCGATTGAGTTCGTAGGTAGTAATTGGGTTATTATCAACAGGCTTATACATGACTTCTTTTGTGGAGTGGGTATTAATTAAGTAAAAAGGTAAAAGAATCTTTTCTTTATACTTTTGACTTTTACATTTTTACTTTTGACTTGATTTAGTATGCGTGAATGTTGGGTTCCGTTCCTCCACCCAACCTACACCAGTCTCAGTTGTTACCTTAACTGAACTGTATTGGGTTTTAGCTTAATTAAGTAAAAAGGTAAAATTAAGTCTTTGATTATGACTCAGCACTATTCGCTTTTGCCTTTTACCTTTTTACTTTTGACTTGATTTAGTAGTGATTACCAATTTTGCGGTGATGAACGGCGGTGAGTCCGTTGATGTTTGCGACTCTTCCAGTTTTCACAGTGCTGTAAATCACCCAATGATCGCCACAATCCATGCGGCTGGTGATTTCACATTCCATGTAAGCTAAAGCGTCAGCCAGAATTGGACAATCATTAGCCGCAGGATAGGTTTTCACGCCAGCAAAGCGATCGCCACCAGGAGGGAAACGCTTGAGGAAGTGTTTCATATAGCCTTGGTACTTCCCTTCTTCCAGGACGTTTAACACAAAGCGATCGCCTACGTGCATTAATGATTCAATGGCGCGTTCTTTCGCCACAGCAATAGCTACACCAAACGGACTGGCGCTGGCTTGTGTCACCCAAGACGCAAACATGGCGCTTTGAATTTCTGCTTTCTTTGCGGTGATGATATATAAGCCTGTGCTAATGCGCCCAAGAGCTTTTTCTAAATCAGTGTTGATGGATTTGATTTGTTTGATGGCGCGATCGCGGTTTAACCAAAGTCCGATATCTGTTCCCGCTTCATCACACAATTGTTCTGTCACTCTGGTGGGAGTTTCTTTAATTAAAATTGGTGGAAAAGCTTCAGTTAAGCCAATTTCTTGAAACTTATTCCGCAATGGATAAACTGGTTCATCTTGCCCACCACCCGACTCAAATAAACCAATTGCTTGTTTATGATGAGCCGCAGCTAATATTGTACTCAATGCTGTTTGGGCAAGTGTAGCAGATTGGGGTGGCATTCCAATGACTAAACCCGCAGCTTGTGAAACTAATTCCCGAATTTCTTGCGGTTCAGTGTTATTCAGAGGAATTAACTCAACTACTACTCCAGTTCTGGTAATGCCATGTGCAATGTAACGTGCGATCGTTTCGCTATCACCGTAATCTTCTGTGTAGCATAAAGCAACAAATTGCTCAGTTTTCGTTTGTTCTAAGCTCCAATTTTGATAGCGGTCTAGCCATTCAGAAATGTGATGCTTTAATAATGGCCCGTGACCAGTGGCAATTGTAAATATTTCTAATTTTTCAATGCGTTTTAATGCTGCCAAAACTGAGCGAGCATTTGGCCCCATTAAGCAATCATAGTAATAATGAAAATCTTCTTCAATGATTGCTAAATTTTCATCAAAGGTATGGTCATCACAGTAGTGCATTCCAAACACATCACAGGTAAAGAGAATACCTGTTTTGTGGTCATAAGTAAAGATTGTATCCGGCCAATGCAAGTTAGGCGCTGAGATAAATTCTAATTCATGACCATTACCTAAATCTAAGCGATCGCCACTTTTAACCGTAATCGATTTAAATGGCTGGTGAACCATATTTTCTAAAAATTGAATCGCCACCTTTGCACCCACAACCGTAATATCTGGTGCTAATTGCAAGATATCTCTGACTAGTCCACTATGGTCGGGTTCTGTGTGACTAATAACTAAATAATCTATCTTGGTTGGCTCAATTAATCCCGTTAATATTTCTAGATACAGTTGCTCAAATTTGCGATGAGAAGTATCAACTAAAGCAATTTTTTCACCTTGAATTAAAAAAGAATTATATGTCGTTCCGTTGCGTAAACCAAATTCAACATCAAAACGTTCTCTATCCCAATCAAGGCAACGAATTGCAGTAGTTTGAGTGGCTATTTTAATAGTTTGGATAGTTAAACGTGATGGATTAGCAAGAATTGAAGTATTTTCTGTAAGTGCAACCATTGGGTTTCTCCAAAAATCAATTTATCTGGAGTGAATCTGCTTACTATTATGTTGGACTGTTATCTTCAATTAGTAAAATGCCAATTTCTAAAGACACTCATTAGTAAGTTTTATTCATGACCCAATTTTGTTTACCATTGATTTATATCAATGTGTATCATTAGTTTTGAATGAGAAGATACCCAACTTCTGATAGAAGTAAGGTATTTAATATAGGAATCCAATTCGATTTCTGAAAAAATCTCAGTATGTGTAGTGGATTGTCTAGACTAAAATAGTGCATTATAAAGTATAAAATTAACCGCAGATGAACGCGGATAAACGCGGATAAAATAGGTTTTTTAATGCAACATTTAAGGCTAGACACGCAAGTAGGGTGTGTTAGGCGTAAGCCGTAACGCACCGAAAACTTTGCGGTAGATGCCGTACTCTCGCCGATAACACATCCTACGTACATTTCAGAAATCAAATATTAGTCCCATAGCATTAAAACTTACGCAGACTCTACGATTTCTTGGCGACTTGGCGGTTTAATAAAATTAAAGTAGCGCCTCGACTTACCTCGACTTCTCCTGACGGAGACGCTGCGCGATCGCTCGGTAGCTGCTCACGTCGCGCACCCAATACAACTTTAGCTCCTTTGCTGGCAAGCAATTTCGCACTTGCTTCACCAATCCCTGATGATGCGCCAGTAATAATTACAACTTTGTCTTTAATCATCTTCTTCCTTTTTTTATTGCTTTTTTAAATGGGGGAGTGTGTCAACTGCTGAGATGCTGATGGAAAAAGGATGTAAGTTTTTCCCACGGAATCAGGTTTACTCGGTCATACAAATCGACGTGTCCCGCGTTGGGAACGATGTAAAGATCCTTTGGCTCGGCGGCGCGTTTGTAAGCATCTTCGCTGAACTCCCTGGAATGTGCATCTGCCCCCGTGATGAACAGCATAGGACGAGGCGAAATCGTCTCAATATCGTTGAATGGGTAGAAGTTCATGAATTTGACGTTGCTGGTAAGTGTCGGGTGAGTTGTCAGTTTCGGCGATGAACCTTTGGGGGTGTACTCGCCTCTGGGAGTGCGGTAGAAGTCATAAAACTCACGCTCAATAGGGGTGGAGTTCTCATTCAGTTCATGTACAGTTCCGCTTGTGTATTTGGTTTCGCCGCCCGTAAACTCCGTATAGCGTTGTTCCGCCGCCTGTGCGATCGCTTTCTTTCTCTGTTCGAGGGTTGTAGAATTTCTCAAACCGTTACGGTTGGCTGCACCCATATCGTACATACTGACCGTGGCAGTTGCCTTCAAGCGCGGGTCGATTTTGGCAGCACTGATGGCAAAGCTCGCGCTACCACAAATCCCCAGCACGCCAATCCGGTTCCTGTCAACGAATGACTGAGTACCTAGAAAATCTACCGCCGCACTGAAATCTTCGGCATAAATATCCGGCGAAACAACGTTGCGGGGCTGCCCTTCACTCTCACCCCAGAAGGACAAATCGAGGGACAAGGTGACGAACCCTTGTTCAGCTAATTTTTGGGCATACAGGTTTGCACTTTGTTCTTTGACTGCGCCCATTGGGTGTCCGACAATGATTGCGGAATTCTTAGCGTTCCGATTCAAGGCTTTGGGAATGAAGAGATTCCCCGCAACCTTCATGTTGTATTGGTTTTTGAAAGTAACTTTCTGCATAGTTACCTTGTCGCTCTTGTAGAAGTTGTCCGCCCCCTCGACGATAGTGGAGTGCTTTACGGATGCTTGGGAAATTTTATGCGAGACTTGTGTTTTGTCGAGGGAAAATGCCACCGTTGCGTAGATTGCACCAATCAAGACGGTTGGTATGAGAACGAGGTATTTCATTGAGTTCTCCATATATGTGGGTACGAGGCGAAATGTTCTGAGTTGCAGAACCCAGCAGATTTATTTATTGCGATCGCGCAAGCTCGATTGTCACTTTTACAGAGCCAGAGACGTTAAATGCGTCGATGTCACCATCTATTTTTCCGAGGATAATTAGTCCGTTGGCGTATCCAGAATCTTGATAAAACATCGCTAAATTACCCCAGGGAGCGTAATAAGCAATATCTCCAACAGCCGGATCGCTGCCTGGGGGTGCATCTTCTGTAGATAATTTTTTTGACAGATAACTGATTTTCTCGGTTTTCGCGTAATCTTCTAAAGTCAGCGTTAATGGCAGTAGGGAAATAAAATCTTGAGTGGTTTTGCTGTTGATCAAAGTAGCTGTAATTACTTTGTCTTTAACCTTGATGTTGATCTTCATACTGTCTGCCTGTTTGGTGGATATTTGAGTCGGCATCTTTGATGAGGCACTGCTAGTCATACTGTTGTCGGCACGACAGGCTGAGTAATTCAGGGACATCACCAGGGCGAGAACCAAAATCAGCATTTTCTGTTGGTAGTTTTTCCCCTTGATGGGAAACCATTTCAAAAGCATTCAGATACTCCTCCATACTGCTGATCCCAATCGTAGAGATTCAACATTTATTGCCTCCTCTATGACAGTGGAGATGAGATTATTTAAAAAACAAGATGAGCCTTGCCAGTAAAAAGTCTATTGCCCCATAAAAACTGAGTTTTATCTTGAATAAAAATCTAGAATGTTGACAAAAAGTCGGAATCATTTTTCATTGCTTTAGCTTTATTGTAAGAATCCTCAAAGGCAAGCAATAGAACAATCGTCTAAAATCGTTGTACAATTCTGCAAACTTAGAAATGAACGCTGCCAAAACTAGAGAAAAGTCTGATCTAGATTTAATCAACGACTCCCAGGCAAAGCGTGAGGCAGATAGAGCGCAAGCCAACAGAGACGAACTGACTGAGCGGATTGCCCAGGCTATTCATCAGGATGGGATGATTGAGCCACTGACAGGATTGCACTTCAAACGCTCCTCCGCCCCTGGGGAATGTACTCATGGTCTTTCTGTTCCTGCCTTTTGTGTAATTGCCCAAGGCAGTAAAGAAGTGCTTTTGGGGTGCGATCGCTATTTATATGACCCGATACATTATCTGCTGGCTACGGTGGAACTGCCGATTGTCAGTCAAATTCTGGAAGCATCCAAGGAAAAACCGCACCTGAGCCTCCGCCTTGACCTCGACCCCACTCTCGTTAGCTCAGTTATGGTTGAGGCTGGGTATGGCTCATCTCGTAGCCGTGCTGATGTGAAAGCGATCGATGTCAGTCCATTGGATGCAAATCTGTTGGATGCTGTGGTGCGCCTTGTCAGGCTTCTAGATTCCCCTGCTGAGGCTCATGTTCTTGCACCACTGATTAAGCGGGAAATCGTGTATCGGCTCCTGATGGGCGAACAAGGTAATAGGCTCCGTCATATTGCTGTTCTGGGAGGCTACACCCACAACATCGCCAGAGCCGTCGAGCGACTTCGTAAAGACTTTAAGGAGCCGATCAAGATTGAAAGCATCGCACGAGATTTGGGAATGAGTGTTTCCGGCTTTCACCATCACTTCAAGGCAGTCACCGCCATGAGTCCCTTGCAGTTCCAGAAGCAACTACGACTCCAAGAGGCTCGCCGTCTAATGCTGGCGGAAAACCTAGACGCTACCAGTGCAGCTTACCTTGTGGGTTATGATGATGCGTCGCACTTCAACCGGGAGTACAAGCGGCTGTTTGGCGCACCACCAATGCGCGATGTGGAGCGATTGCGAGAAACTGTGAGGGAGAATGTTAGTTCAACAAGGCAAAAGTAAAAAGAAAGAACATTAATACCACAAGCTTTTTAGCAATTTCTTATGGTCTGTTTATTTACGCCGACCTGTACTAGTGAAATACAACTTCCTCAAGATACCCGCCATCTTGCCAGAAATCATTAAAACATTTAAATGTTCTTGTGTCTTATAGTTCTTCATGTCCTCAATCTTTCTTCCTCCACCGACACAACAAATTCATAGCGATATCATCGAAAGTGCTGGTGTGGAAATATCGGTACTACGTCTTGATATGATGCACCCTTGGGTTAACGGTAATAAGTGGTATAAGCTGAAATACAACTTGTTAGAGGCAAAAGCCAGAAATTTCACCACATTGTTAACATTTGGCGGTGCTTATTCAAATCACATTTTTGCCACCGCCGCCGCAGGTAAGTTATTTGGTTTGCAGACAATCGGTGTCATTCGCGGTGAAGAAAGGCTACCGCTTAATCCGACGTTGAGTTTTGCGGTAGAACAGGGGATGCAGCTTGTCTACATGAGTCGCAATAGTTATAAACAACGCAATTCTCCAGAATTACAAGCAGAACTCCGAGAACGTTACGGTGAAGTGTTTATTATTCCTGAAGGTGGATGTAATTTAAATGGTGTGCTTGGCTGTACAGAAATTCTCCAACAAGCAAAAAATTTTGATATTGTTTGCGTTGCTTGTGGGACGGGTACTACTTTTGCCGGGATTTTACTTTCTCTCACTCCACAACAAAAAGCAATTGCTTTTCCTGTTCTCAAAAATGGTGGATTTCTGCAACAAGAAATCGAAATGCTATTGCAGAATTATCTGGCGGCTGATTTACCGATATCAAATAAATCTGTGGGTGCGTGGGAATTAATTTGTGATTATCACTTCGGCGGTTATGCCAAAGTTAACGATGAATTACTAAAGTTTAGCAAACAATTTCAGCAAATCCACGGTATACCTTTAGATTATGTATACACCGCCAAGATGTTTTATGGTGTGATGGATTTATTACAACAGGGGTTTTTTAGTAAAGGCGATCGCATTCTCCTAATTCACACTGGTGGTTTACAAGGCAATTTAGGTATACAAAAAAGATTGAGCCAGTAGTGTGGGCAAATTTTGCCCACACTACAAATTTAATTGATGCCTTTGAGTTTGCGAGTGCTATCAACTAAACTTTGAGCAAAATCATCAAATCTTTGGGAAAGTTTTTCATCTAATAACTTACCTTCGGGGTTAAAAGCACCCCAGGCTTGGCCGATGGCGATTTGTTCTGGAATCACCCAACCATGTACCCAGCGCACAATTATCCGTAAATCATTCAGGGCGTTGCTATTAGATTGACCTCCCAAAACGCTAATAAGTCCTGTGACTTTTCCTGATAGTTCTTCAAAACTCATTAAATCTAGAGCGTTTTTCAATACGCCACTCACGCCGCCGTGATACTCTGGTGTTGCCAAAATCAATCCATCTGCACCACTGACACTATCACGCAGGCGTTTAACATCAGGATATTCGGGATATTCTTTTTCACCGTTGCAAAATGGTAGCTGTAATTGTCGCAAATCCAAAATTTCTACATCTGCACCTATGGCTTGTAATCTTTGGGCTGCAACTTCTAAGGCCAACTGTGTATAGGATTTAGGTCTTAAACTACCACCAATGCCAACAATTTTTACCATAATTTCCTCATCTATTACAAATAAGAAGTCTGAAGTCTGAAATGAAGAAAGAGTTTATAGGCTTTTAGCAATTTATATAGGCTGCTATATTCCCGACTTCTTAAAGAAGTCGAGGATCTGACCACTCCCACTTCTTTTAATTAATGAGATGAACTACTTGTACAGACTTATGATTACAAGTCATAATCATTACGACTATGCTTATCTTAGCGAGTTATGGTTTTGTAGTCAAATTTGTCGCAGCAGTAGATATGAGAAGTCACGAAAAACTGTACTAAAGCAAATAGTCTGTCAAGGTTGGTTCACTTCCCACACCTCCCACACCCCCCACACCCCCCACACTCCCCACACCCCCCACACCCCCCACACTCCCCACACCTCCCACACCCCCCACACCTCCCACACCCCCCACACTCCCCACACCCCCCACACTCCCCACACTCCCCACACCCCCCACACTCCCCACACCCCCCACACTCCCCACAGACCAGGAGTATAATTTATCCTACTAAAATAAAATTCCTTGAGTAGCATAGGTAAAGAGAGTAGGGAATAGTTTGGTGTAGAAGTTAGACTAGATAAAAAACCGTGATTTCCAGTTATTACAATTTTTGCTAGAAAAAGAGGCATAAAATCAGCGCGAAGCTCATGCCAGCAAAAAAAGGGTAAATGATATGAAAAATTTTAGGAGACAGGCATTGATGCAACAGCGATCGCCCATAATCAAACCAACTAAGGCCAACTCAGAGTTAGGCAAAATCCGCCAAAAGCGAACGCCAAAATCTGTGGCTTGGTCTGGGGCGTTAATCGCCAGTTTAATGATGTTGCCAAATATTGTGGGCGGTACACCAGCCCTGGCACAAAGAGCTGATCGCGAAATTAGTTATGGCAAGTTGATTGAAAAAACCGAAAAAGGCGAAGTTAGAAAAGTTGAGTTAGACGAAACAGAACAAACCGCCAAAGTATATTTACAAGGGCAGAGTCCAGATACACCACCGCTACAAGTCAGACTGTTAAATCAAAATACAGAGTTAATTAATAAACTCAAAGCCAAAAACGTCGAGTTTGGGGAAGTTTCTTCTGCTAACAGTCGGGCTGCGGTTGGGTTGTTAATCAACTTGATGTGGATTTTGCCACTGGTAGCATTAATGTTACTGTTTTTGCGTCGCTCCACCAATGCTTCTAACCAAGCGATGAACTTTGGCAAATCCAGAGCGCGTTTCCAAATGGAAGCCAAAACAGGAGTAAAATTTGACGATGTGGCAGGTGTAGAAGAAGCCAAAGAAGAACTCCAAGAAGTTGTCACCTTTTTGAAGCAGCCAGAAAGATTTACGGCTGTCGGCGCACGCATTCCTAAAGGTGTGTTGTTAGTCGGGCCGCCAGGTACAGGTAAAACATTACTGGCAAAAGCGATCGCCGGGGAAGCGGGCGTACCATTTTTTAGCATTTCCGGCTCGGAATTTGTGGAAATGTTTGTTGGTGTCGGTGCTTCTCGTGTGCGGGACTTGTTTAAAAAAGCCAAGGAAAATGCCCCTTGTTTGATATTTATTGATGAAATCGACGCGGTAGGTAGACAACGGGGTGCGGGTATCGGTGGCGGTAACGATGAGAGGGAACAAACCCTCAACCAGTTGCTGACCGAAATGGATGGTTTTGAAGGTAATACAGGCATCATTATTATTGCGGCTACCAACCGTCCTGATGTTTTAGACGCAGCCTTGTTACGTCCTGGACGTTTTGACAGACAAGTAATTGTCGATGCGCCAGATTTAAAAGGGCGATTAGAAATCTTGCAAGTTCATGCCCGGAATAAGAAAATTGATGAGAGTGTGTCATTAGAAGCGATCGCCCGGCGGACACCGGGTTTTACAGGTGCAGATTTAGCCAACTTACTCAACGAAGCCGCCATTCTCACCGCCAGAAGACGCAAAGATGCCATCACCATCTTAGAAATTAATGATGCAGTTGACCGCGTAGTAGCGGGGATGGAAGGTACACCCTTAGTAGATAGCAAAGTCAAACGCTTAATTGCTTATCACGAAATTGGTTACGCCATCGTCGGAACCTTGCTTAAAGACCATGACCCAGTGCAAAAAGTCTCTTTGATTCCGCGCGGACAGTCACGGGGTTTAACTTGGTTCACTCCAGACGAAGAACATTTTCTCATGTCGCGATCGCAGCTATTAGCCAGAATTACCGCCAGATTGGCTGGTAGAGCCGCCGAAGAAGTAATTTTTGGTTTACCAGAAGTCACTGGTGGAATGCGCGAAAACCGTAAATTAGAATTAGCGACAGCCATAGCGCGGCAGATGGTCACACAGTATGGTATGTCCGAAATTGGGCAATTTTGCTTAGAAGCGCCCAATAGCGAGGTATTTTTAGGGCGTGATTGGATGAACAAATCCGAATATTCTGAGGAAATTGCCGCCCAAATTGATCGCAAAGTGCGGGAAATTGTCAATCAATCCTACGACACCGCAAAACGCCTGATTCAAGAAAACCGCACATTAGTTGACCATTTAGTAGAGATTTTGATTGAACAAGAGACCATTGAAGGAGAACAATTCCGTCAAATTGTCGCTGAATATCAAAGTCAACCAATAGCTGATGAGGCGACAGTGGCTGTACCTAATTAAATCAGTTATCAGTTATCAGCTATCAGTTACTAGGCGTATGGTGGGGGATTTAAACCCGCCGCCAACGCACTCCACTAATGGGTGGGGGACTTCAACCCAGGTGTAAAAGAAACTGATAACTGGTCACTGGTCACTGGGAACTTTTAAATAATTATCTGCTGGAAAATTTTGATGAACAGCACACCAGTCAGTCAAGTGCGATGGACAATAGCAGATTTAGCAATCTTTGAGAGCGATCGCAATCATCGCTATGAAATCATTGATGGGGAATTATTTGTGACAAGAGCGCCGCACTGGAAGCATCAAGCAATTTGTATTAACATCGGCACAGTGCTGAAGCTTTGGTCAGAGGAAAGTGGGCTGGGAGAAGTAGCAATTACTCCAGGGATTATTTTTGCGGATGCAGATAATGTGATTCCTGATGTAGTTTGGGCAAGTCATGAGCGCCTAGCGAAAGTTTTAGATGAAGCTGGACATTTGACAGCCGCACCAGAATTGGTAGTGGAGGTGTTGTCTGATGGTGACAAGAATGAGAAACGCGATCGCCAAGCAAAACTCAAGTTATATTCAGTACAAGGAGTCTTGGAATATTGGATTTTTGACCGTCGGGAGCAGAAGGTGGAAGTATACCGACGAGAAAAGGGAGTTTTAAAACTTGTCGCAACGTTATACAGTCAAGATGAATTAACTAGTCCTTTGTTATCAGGATTTAGCTGTATTATCAGCAAACTGTTTTAGCTTCAAAGCCTCTACTTTGGGTGGGAGTAGAAATACTATTTCTGAAAGCAACTTAGTATGAATTTAGCCTATACCCTTTTGAGACAAAATAAAAACCGTAGAAAAATATAATTTCTACGGTTTTATAGTGTGGTGTGAGGAGACTTAACTGATCTCATCATATAACCCATCAGAAGATTATTGACCCATACTTAATAAAATTTGCAGCAAGATTATCGTTTGATGACATAAACCTAAATTCTTAGGTTTTTTATGCTTTCTGTAGTTAATTTTAAACTAAAGCTCCACCACAGCTAGAACCACTCCCTGCTGTACAGCCATAGCAATAAGCGGCTGTTTGGACTTCAGAAATTAAGTCTAAATTACTAGCTGCTAACAATTTAGCTACTGTTAAGTTTTCCCCGTTGGTATTTTTGGCGGGTAGATTCATCATTTGGTTGAAATCACAATCATATACATTTCCTAAATAATCAATCGAAAGTTCATTTCGACACATTAAATGCTCAACAGTACCGACGTTAAAATGGGATTCTAAAAATTGGAGATAGGGGATGTAGAGTTGTTTACGCTCTAAATACAGCTTAGTTCTACCAACTGGTAGATTTGTAATTGTAAATAAATTATTAAATTGAATATTAAAATTATCTATTAGAAATTTTTTGTAATCTTGCTCCAACTGCTGTTGTTCAGGTGCTAAAGCAAATTTTTCCCCTGTAGGTAACTGGGGATTGTAAACTAAATCTAAAATTAAGTTAGGTTCATGACCATAGCCAACGCGGTTCAGCCACTGCAAAGCTTTGATAGAATCATCAAAAACACCAGCGCCGCGCATTTTATCAACATTATCGGCTAAATAACAAGGCAGAGACGCAACTATTCTCACTTGATTTTGGGCAAAATATTCTGGTAAATCACCAAAGCCTTCGACAAAGTAAATAGTCAAGTTAGAGCGGACGATTACTTGTTTATTAGTTGCTCTAGCAGCTTCTACTAATAATTTAAATCCATAATTCATTTCTGGTGCGCCACCAGTCAAATCAACAATTTCAATTTCGGGAAATTTATGGATTAATTCAATTAACTGTGTGCAAATTTCTGGAGACAGTTCTTCTGTACGTTTTGGGCTGGCTTCAACATGACAATGGTTGCAAGCAAGGTTGCAACGTTTACCCAGGTTAATTTGCAAAACAGTAATTGGCTTTTTAGTTAATGGTGTATTTAATTTCTGGTTAAAGGTAGTACATTTTGAGGTAGTTTGCATGAGTTGATATTCCTAATTTAAACTAGAAAAAATACAGCTAACAGCGTTTTTCGGTTGAGTGCAGTACAAGTTAATAGGGGCTAGAGACTAGATGAATGTACCTTATTGGAGTGAAAAACGCTGTCGATAAATGTTTTTTTAAGAATACATAATCTATACTTCGGAATTGAGCAGGGTTTAATAAATCATAAGTCTAAACTAGTTAAATTTTTTGCCTCAGCAAAGCTGGTTAATCATGCTGGATTCTGACTTCCGAATTATTAATATCTTTAGCCTTGTAATAATCTATAAGCTATACCACTAATAATTGCTGTGGCGGGTAAAGTAAAAATCCAAGCAAAAATTATTTGCCAGAAAACACGTAAATATACTTGTTTTGCGGTTAAGCCAGCGCCAACAATGGAACTAACTGCAACATGAGTTGTAGAAATAGGTAAACCAAAATAAGTTGCTGCGATCGCTAAAAATCCGGTCACGAAATTTGCAGACAAACCTTGAGTAGAATCTATAGTAGCCAGTCTTGTACTCATGGTGGCAGCAATTCTTTGAGAATTGAGTAACCCACCTAATCCCATCGCCATTGCAATGGTTAACATTCCACCTTGAATGGAAAAATATTCAATAATCAGAATAATCGAAACTAACTTGGGAGTTTGACTGAAGCCTCTGGCAAAACTGACAACTGCTGCACTGATAAAATGCAGTGTATCTACGAGCTTTTGATTAGACAATAAGTTAAACTTAGAATCAGTATATACAAATAATTTATAAAGACCTGCTGCTAATAAAATTGCAATTATGGGACTCAATACTAAAGGTAAAACAAAATATCTAAGTAATACACTAAAATTAACCTTGAGACCGATCGCAACTAATCCCGCCCCTAATAACCCACCTGTTAAACTGTGAGTTGTCGAAATTGGAAACCCTGTCAAAGCAGCCATTAACACTGTAACACCAGATGCGATCGCCACTGCTAAATGAATTTCTGGCACATTAGCAATTTCATCGGGAAAAATACCTTGTCCCGAAAAGTTTTGGACTAATGTACCAGCCATAAATATCGAAGAAACTGCACCAGCAAAGGTCATAATAGTTGCCCACACAATCGCCGTTTGGTAGCTAGTTGTGCCACTACCAAACAGTGTTGCTACACCCTTAAAATTATCATTTGCTCCATGAGAGTATGCCAGAAATAACGTAGCCAAAAATAAACTAATAATTAACATTTTGGGTTTTAATTTTAACAGCAACCACCACCGTTATAGTGCCAGGTTGAATCAGTAATTATGATTTGCTGCGGCTCTAAAGTCGCCAGTTTAGCAGCCGTTTTGTCACAGACTGCGGCGGGAATCCCACGCTGAAGCAGATGTCCTGCGCCATCATCAAATAAAGCTGCTGTACCAAAGTAAATGGCTGTTTTGCCAGTAAAAATACAAGCGCCATCTTCTGGAATTGCAACTTTAAAAGCCACTGAATCAAGACTTTCTAGTAATAGGTTTGCTTCTAAGTTGTAAGTTTGAGCATCCAGTAAACGATAAGGGCGACGGGCGCGAATTTCAATTTGTCCGAAACCAGCATCAATTATGCGCTGAGTATACTCGTCGTAGGTAATTGCGCCTGACAAACACATAGCGCGTAGTTGCTCATCTTGTTGAAGATGGGTAGGAATTGGACTGGTTGCAATGGGGTCACTCATTTGCAAACGTCCACCGGGTTTCAGCACACGATATGCTTCTTTTAAAGCTCTGGTTAAATCTTCTGGTTCAAAAATGTTGAACAGGCAATTCTGGGCGACAATATCCACCGAAGCATCAGCTACAGGCAAATTAAAAGCATCACCTGGGCGAATTTCGACAAAATTAGGATTAAACCAAGAGTTTTCGGTGGCGGCAATTTCGAGGTTACGTGTAGCAGCCTCTCGCATAGCAGCCACAGGTTCAACAGCAATTACCGCACCAGCATAACGAGAAAAATAAGCGAATTGTAACGCTTCTAATCCACCGCCCACGCCAACATACAGCACAGTTGGTTGGTTGATCAGTTCTGTTGGGTGAACCGTTGTACCACAACCATAGTTCATTTCTTGCATCGGCAAAGGAATTTTTAAGCCAGGGAATTGCAAGGGTGAACTTTGGACACAACAAAGTCCTACTTCGGGTGTTTCTGCCACTTCACGGTAAAATTCTGCTGCTGTTTCTAAATAAGTCATGAAAGTCGGGATATTAGGTTTTTTCAGGAATACTCAACTCTGTGCATCCTAATATAACCAAGTATCGCCTAAATGAATTTATCCTGAGAGAGAAAGTATGAAATATAAAGTGTGAAGTATGTAGACGCGCTTCGCACGGCTTCCCGTTCGCATAGCGTCTCCCTTTGGGAGAAGGGTAGTGTGAATTTAAATTTCAATCACGACTTTACCAAAGTGGGCAGCAGTTTCGAGGTAGCGATATGCTTCTGGGGCGGCGGTGAATGGAAACACAGAATCAATTATGGGAAAGATTTGATGGTGAGATATTGCTTGATTCATCATTTCAAACATTTCTCGACTGCCTACATAAATGCCTTGTAAGGTAAGACTTTTAGCTAATATGGGCATAGGATCAATGTCACCGCCTCTTGTCAGCACACCGATTAAGCTCACACGTCCTCCAATTCTGGCGGCTTGGAGTGATTGTGGTAAAGTACCTGCACCACCCACTTCGATGACGTGATCTACACCAAGGCGATTTGTTAACTCATAAACTTGCTGTTGCCAATTTGGTGTGGTTTTGTAATTGATAATTTCATCTGCACCTAGTTGTTTGGCGCGGGCTAATTTCTCATCGCTGCTAGAAGTAATGATGACTTTTGCATTGTGGAGTTTGGCAAACTGAAGGGCAAATATCGAAACTCCGCCAGTACCCAGCAATAATATAGTGTGATTGGTGCGAATGTGACCTTTTGTAACTAAGGCGTGCCAAGCAGTGACAGCAGCGCAGGGTAAAGTGGCTGCTTGGGTGTAGGAGAGGTGATCAGGTAAGATTACTAGCCCATTTTGGTCTAGTACAACGTATTCAGCAAGCATTCCGTCAATGCTGCCACCTAAATCAGACTTCATTTTCTGTCTGGTTGGGGAGTCGTCAATCCAAGTTTGAAAGAAAATCCCGGCGACGCGATCGCCTGTTTTTACCCTTGTCACACCTTCACCCACGGCGACAACTTCCCCCGCACCATCAGACATAGGAATTAGCGGATATGTCAATTTAGAACCGTAGTTGCCCTCAGCTACTAACAAGTCACGGTAATTTAAAGATGTGGCTCTTACCTTAATGAGGACTTGTCCGGCTGTGGGTTCTGGTTGGGGGCGATCAACTAATTTTAAAGCATCAATGCCGGCATCACTTTGGATTTCGTAAGCTTTCATCAACTTCTACCATCATCGGATGAATCAATCATTCTAAGCATCACCTATAGGAATCCGGTTTGATTTCTGAATTTATTTGTGTAGTTAGGGAATAGGGAATGGGGAGTCGGGAGTAGGAAAGAAGCCTGATCTGAGTGTACTGATTTTTTTCCCAAATCAAATATGAGTCCTATATATTTATGGCGATGCCAAAAAAGTAGATTCAAACAACTCCTCGATCGCTCACCTGATGGGTTAACAAACAATTTTTTGTGTGGAATCCTTGACTTTTACACCCCTTCACCCTCTCCTCGACCCTTGATTGTTCATTTTTATGCGTCAATGCTATTTAAGTTAGATGAATTACGGATGTCTCTGTCTGAAGAGAGTAAATTGGTGAGTGTTGATTTACCTTGATGCAATATTTGCAACTTCAGGTTTGAGAATGAATCATGGATTTGAATAAAACTTACAAATCAACACACACTGATTCAATTTCATTTGCTTGAATAGCTATATTGATAGAATTGAAATTCACGTTTCTGGACTATGGCAAGTAAATATATAGACGTGCAGGAATACACTGTTAGAGCGCATAAAAGACTAATTCACACCAGGGTGTTTCACTTTGTCTGTAAAGAATGCAATCAGACAACTAAACGCGAGACTTTTGGCCCTCGTCCTTTATATTGCGAAAGCTGCCGTCCCCCACAAGCACCACGCAAATCTCCGCAGCCATCTCAAAAAGCCAAACCAAGGCCAATGACTTATACAAGTGACACCACGTTGGGTTGATGTAACGCTTTATGAAACCGCAATTGCAATTGGAACCACCCCCACAATCATTAATCACGCCTTTGTTAGAGTTACGAGACTACTATGCGCGATTGGTTGAAGAATATGGCACTTTATACAATCAGGCGCGATCGCAACTCGATAATGTTGAAGGTTTGTTATCTAGTTGGTCGTCACTTTCAGAAGCTAACAACAAGCTACTGACGGTTGAAGTTGTGAACGAAATGCTTTCGGCCTCTAAAGAAGATTTACTTTTATCTCCTTCATCTCAGAAATCTGATGGTGAATTAGCGGCGCATCCAGATTCACCACAACCAAACACAGAAGCATTAGAAACAGATAGTTCTGCTGCAACAACCAACGTCAACGAGTCCCCAGCTACAGACTTTAGTTTCTCAAACAGAGATTTCTCGCTGAACAATGTAGATATTCCGATGTTGAGTGAGTATAACTCTTTAACTCGGATGGAAGCTATCAAACAGCTATTAGAACAACATCTGGGTACTGTTTGCCACATAGATTTCATTGTGCGATCGCTTTATGGTGACTTAGACCCCCATGTCTTTAAAGTGGTCAAAGGTAGAGTGCAATCTTCACTCACCCAAGGTAGAGAAAGACAAGCTTGGTTTGGTATACCGAATGAACCTGGTTGTTACACCCTAGATTTGAGTTTAGTCACCACCAATCAAACCACCAGTAACTCTAAGACTGGGAAAACTAAGAAGAAACCGGTTGTCGTACCACAAGCAAAAGTTGTTCCAATGCTCAAAGCCTATGAAGGACAATTTTTGATTGATGCTTTAACTATTTTCTTTAGGCAACATCCAGGGAAAGTTTTTAGCGTGGCTGAAGTCATCACGGGAATTTATGGCAATCTGAACGCAGAAGAAGTGCGAGAAGTGAAAAGTAAGGTACTAAATGAACTCTCACGCGGTTATCGCATAGGAAGATTCTCTAGAATGCCTGATACAGTCGGCTTTTACACTTGGGATACAAAGTTAGTTCGTAAGGGGAGTGGGGAGTAGGGGGTGGGGAGTGGGGAGTGGGGAGTGGGGAGTGGGGAGTGGGGAGTAGGGGGTAGGGAGTGGGGAGTAGGGAGTAGGGGGTAGGGAGTGGGGAGTAGGGGAAAATTTTTTTACTCATTACTCAGCACTCAGCACTCAGCACTCAGCACTCAGCACTCAGCACTCAGCACTCAGCACTCAGCACTCAGCACTCAGCACTCAGCACTCAGCACTCAACACTCAACACTCAACACTCATTACTCTCTACGTACTTAATCTACCCAGGCTAAACTACGCTGAACTGCTTTTTGCCAAGTGCTAAAGTTAGCCAAGGCGTTATTCCTGGCTGGATTAGGCTCAAAGATGTGGTCTATTTGCCGTTGATTAACTAATGTGGTGTAGCTGTCCCAAAATCCAACGGCTAAACCGGCGGCAAATGCTACTCCTTGTACGGTGGTATCGCGCATTTTTGGGCGTTCTACGGGGATGCCCAAGACATCGGCTTGAAATTGCATCAGAAAGTTATTTTCACAAGCACCGCCATCGACGATTAACCGCTTCATTGGCGTAGGAGAACAAGCATTGATGGCTTGAACAACTTCCACAACTTGGTAAGCGATCGCTTCTAAAACAGCCCGCACTAAATGTTGGGGTTGGACGCTGGCGGTAATGCCAAAAAAAGCTCCTCTAGCATTCATATCCCAGTGTGGCGCACCGAGTCCACTAAAGGCAGGGACAAAATACACGCCGCCGTTATCTGACACTTGGTTAGCCATTGCTTCGGTTTCGGCGGCAGTTTTGATCAGTTTGATGCCATCGCGCAACCATTGGATACAAGCGCCACTAGTAAACATACTGCCTTCTAAGGCGTAACCAATTTTTAAATTACTGTTGTCTTGCGCTTGTGTCCAAGCCAAGGTGGAAATGAGTTGATGTTGCGATCGCACAATTTCTGCACCTGTATGAGCTACCAAAAAGCTACCAGTGCCATAAGTACATTTCATTAACCCAGGGCGATCGCAGCCATGACCAAATAATGCTGCTTGTTGGTCGCCTAAAATCGCTGTGATCGGAATTTCCGCACCCAACAAAGTTTGATCAGTCACACCAAATTTGCCTAAACTGGGTTGAATCTGGGGCAGAATCTGAGCCGGAATTTGCAATATTTCGAGTAACTTTTCATCCCAGGTGCAGGTTTTGAGGTTCATTAACATTGTGCGGCTGGCGTTGCTGTGGTCGGTTGCGTGGACTTTCCCACCTGTTAATTTCCACAATACCCAAGTATCAATTGTGCCTGCCAAAACATTGTCTAAATCAATCTCTGCAACATTTTCTAATAACCATCTCAACTTTGTTGCCGAAAAATAAGCATCAATCACCAAACCAGTGCGGTCATAAATTTCGGCGGCGTAACCTTGGGCTTGTAATTGATTGCAAAGGGGTGCTGTGCGGCGGTCTTGCCAAACAATGGCTTTATGTAGCGGCTTACCAGTGGTTTTATCCCAAATTAAGCAGGTTTCCCGTTGTACAGTTAATCCCAAAGCGACGATATCTGATGGCGCAATTTCAGCATTAGCGATCGCATTTTGCATTACCCAGCAGGTATCTCGCCAAATTTCTTCCGGGTCATGTTCTAACCAACCCGGCTGCGGATAATACTGAGTAAGTTCTTTATATGCTTGCCCAACAATTTGACCTGCATGGTTAAACAAAAAAGCACGATTGCCTGTTGTACCCAAGTCCAAAGCCAAAATATAGCCTGATGATGGAGATTTACTATCCAAGGTTACTGATGAAGTATGAAGTCTGAAGTCACGCCGTGTGCGACTTTCTCTCAAACCTAAACCCCAACCCCTTCCCTGGTAGGGAAGGGGAGCAAGATTCAAAGCCTCTCTCCGTTTCGGGGAGCCAGCGCGTTGCGGAGGTTCCCTCCGTTGTAGCGACTGGCGTGAGAGGTTTGGAGAGGGGTTTCAAGAATAAGTCGCACATCGCGTGAAGTCATTTTTGGGTAAGGATATCACAAACAGGACTTCTGCACAAAGATTGTTTATGAAGACTGGGTGTGGGGGTGAAAGGGGTATGGGATGTCGCCGTGAGCGTCAGCCGAAAGGTATCAGGGTTTTGAATAAGTACACGCCCTACACTTTTAAAATAATATGTTTTTTAGCATCAATACTAATTAAACCTTGTTGTTGCAATTTTCCTAACAATCTTGTAATGGTGACTCTGGTAGTACCGCAAGCACTTGCTATATCTTCATGAGTCAAGCGGACGCTTAAGCGAGTCCCTTCTTCTACTGGTTCACCAATTTCCTGTTTGAGAAGTTCTAATAAATGTTGTAAACGGTCTTCGACTAATTGCTTTTTGGAGATGACTAAAAATGATTCTGTTTGTTGTAACCGTTGATTGATTTTGGGTAACAAACTATGACTCAATGCTGGTGTAACTGATAATTCTGACAAATAAATTGGTACTAGCTCCACATCTGATAAAGCAGTAGCTTGGTAAATGGATAGAGAAGTCATCCCAGAACCAAACACCATTTGTGTTTTTGCCAATCCTAACAAGATTTCTTCGCCAGTTTCACAAAATGTACTGAGTTTGACTAAACCTTGGAAAATATACCAAACCACTGAGTTATTGAGAGGAATCGTTTCACCTTTAGAATATTTGTATCGAGGGCGATTTTGGATGAACTCGCTGTAACTCTCGGTTGATTGTAATTCTGTTTGCTGGCGATCGCTAATATTCCGCAGTAACCAGAGTAAGTTAATAGCCTTACCTTCTGGGTTACGGATGACTCTGACTGTGAAAGCTGCGTCAAAATATTCGCCATGACGTTGTTGCAAGCGAATAATTAACTCTTTTGTTCTATCTGCTTGATATAGCTGATGGAGTTCTTGGCGAAAGTGCTGTCTTTCTTCTAAACAAACAAATTGAATTATAGCTTTGCCGATGAGAAATTTTTTGGGAATGTTCAGTAATTTCGTTGCAGCTATGTTGGCGTTTTGAATAATCCCCGCTTTATCAGTGACTAAAGAGCCATCTGGCGCATACTCAAATAAATTTTGGTAATTTTGGCGTTCGGTTTCCAGTAAAATTTGTGTTTCTTTAAGTGCTTCATTTTGCTGATACAGTTCTTTTGCTGCTAACTGTAACATCTTGGAATTACTATAAAGTTCTTGATAAGCCTGGGGTAGCATATCGGCAGGAATCCAAGGTAAAATACTAGCAGTTTGGTGCAAATCTGCTAGAGGTTTGTGCAAGGCTTCTAAACGTTTGATAAATAATTTTATATTCATCTTGTCGTCCTGCTATCTGCCAATACGGTTCAGTTAATGTGATGAGATTTGATTTCTCAATTTCTGCTCTACCTATTAGATAATGAGCAAGATTTGGGGGATGCTCCCCCAAACCCCCTCCAAAATTATTCTTTCGTTTTTTGTTGAGTCATTATTTTTTGATTTTGTGGTAATTTAGGTTTCTTATCTGAACCGTATTGTGCTATCTGCTTGCATATATAAAGAACATCAAAATTTAAGGATTCTATTAACCAACATAATTGGTCTGATAAACTGCGTAATGATGCTTTTTATCAGAGATATTTAGTATTAGATTTATTTGAAATATTAGAATTGATTATTTTTAATTTATGCTCATCAAGATACTACAGATAGTTTATTTATGGAGACTTGGCTATTTGATAAAATTAGGTCAATTATCATATTTCATATATAATATTACCAAATAATTTATCAATTTTTGCCTTGCCTATCTTGTCACTTTTGTTCACATATCAAATAGAACTTTTATATATTTAATATTGAGCATTTTTTAGGATTTAGGATAATCCATGAACATAGATTCAGTCTAAATTTATATTACAGCCTACTAGTAGTTATTGCTTTTACTTTTGTGATAAAAGTTTAGAATTGGCTCAAAAATCTGTAATAAAGTGGCTAAAATGAGACTGCGATCGCACAAATAAATATTTATGAGATGCTTTCTCAGTATTCAAAATAATCATTTTAGTTCCCCGACTGTGGATAAATCGGGGATGCTGTTATTTACAAATGATGTAGAACTGCTTTAGCTCAACGATAGTTGTGAATCTTATCGCTAACTTCTATCAAAAGAATAAACACACTACTACCGCAGGTATAGCTTTACCAATAGCCAAGCTTATACTAAGCTAATCAGGATTTAAGCTGCACTATTGAAATTGTACATAAATGACTTAAACTCTCTCCTCTGCCCCTCTGCTCCCCTGCGGTCTAAACTGCAAACTAAGTGCTTAATAGCTTACCGTAAACCATCATTATCAATAGCACTATAGCTATCGTTGGCTAAAAGTCCTAACCAGGGGTCAGAACTAGGAGTCAAAAAAAGTTGCGCGTAAACTTTCTCGTTCAATTCGGCTACATCACTAGTTTGGGCTTCTTGGGTAAACCATTGATGAATTTGGCTATGCAACATATATTCATTTCTGATGGAATCTAAAGCCATCAAATTTTCAAATTGATTGACGATTTTTTGCAAATTTTCAGATTCAGTTTTGGTTGATGAGAATTTTTTGGCACTGATTAAAGCGATGCTATTTTGATCAAGTTTGGCATCAGTGGCATAAAGTTGAGCAATTTTATTCCAAGCTTGTTGGTCGGTAATTGCTGCTAAGTTATTGCGATTTGCTTCCGCACCAGGACGTAAAGCACTCAGCATCGGAGTTTCGACGGCCATTTTTGTTACCGCCAAAGAACCTGCGACTTCGGCTGTGGGTGATGGGTTATCTACTAATCTCGGAGGAGTTTGAATCCCCAAGCGGGATAAATCAGCAGTCCATTGAGTTTGGATTGCATTTAGGCGATCGCTATGGTATTTCTGTAAAAAAGTCTGACGTTGAGCAGTAGGAAGTTTACTGTATTCTTTGGCTGCAACTTCAGCTTGTTGTAGCTGGCGTAAAAAAGCTTTGGGGCCGTACAGTCCCGGAATGGCATCAATCGGACGACCAGAAGCATCTAATATATAGTGAATGCTGTTGCCTGTAATGGTTCGCTCTAGTTTGCGACCATCTCCAAAATCAATGGTAATTTTGGGTACAGGTCTGACTGATTGCCAATGTAAAATAAAACGATTTTGTAAAGCTTGAGAAATTGCCGCATTGGGATATAGTGCTACACGAAAAAACCGACTATTGGCACAGCTTAAATCTTGATCTAGCCTGCCTAACAACCGCAGAGATAAAATAGGTTTACCACTAGCCTTGGCGGCGGCTTTGGCTGCTTCTAAGTCAGTGTACCAATACAACCGCGAAGCATAGCAATCTCGCTGTTGACAAAGTTGATCTAAGGCGGCGCGAATTTGCGGATTTGGCACAACTGCACCGGAAGAACTTGTATTGAGTTCAGTTTTGTGAGTATTCAGGAATTTTTGCAATCCCTGGCTTCCCTGTTTTCGCAGCACAGTCACTTCTTGAGATAGTGCAGCAGTTTCACTAGTTGATGTTTGTGCTTGGGCGGTTGACCAAAAATTTACAATCACCAAACTCAGAACAAAGGCTTTTGTGAAGTTTTTCAATGTCATATATTCCTAGATAAATAGAAATTGCAGTACTAAAAGACATTTATTTTGTGAGTCTAAATCAGCAGATTCAGATGTTATGTTTATAACTCAACTCCGGTTGCGATCGCCAAATGTAAATTTTATTCCCTAGCTATTCAATATAAAGACTTTATATCCAATTTTAAAGTTTCTGCTTTTAATCAAACTTGATCAAGCTGATATACGTCTATTGATTAATGGTTAATAAAAACTTGATGTAGATAACATAATCAACATAATTATTGATAAAAACTTTATATATTGATACCATGTCAATCCTTAAATATGCGAATAAATTGCAGCCTGATAAATATTAATAGACGTAGTAAAATACGTAATTTTGCTCTTCAGAGATGACTAGCTATTCTCTTAGTATTGCTGATAGTTGCGTTGCTCCACGTTGTGAATCAATCCCATATTTATTATATCAGTGTGCATCTATCAGTTGATTTTCTAATTGTTTTTTAGATGAGTTTTATTTCAAAGATTGCTTTTAAATAGCAGCACTTATTCTGTCTTATTTATGAAGATAAAACTCGGAAATTTAATAGCACAACGCAACACTAATCTGAAGTCCAACCAACACTACACCACTGCAATGAAACAATATACTTGTCCTTTACTAGCACTACTTTTAAGTGTAGTCTCTAGTTTTATTTGCATTCCTTGTCGCGCTCAAGTTAACACAGAAGCTAAAGCAACTGAATTAGATAGCAATGTTTCATCTGAAAATACATCATTGAATAATGATGAGCGATCGCTAGTTGATAATGCAGACAATTCTGCAAGTGTTAAATCAACAACTGTATCTGAAACTGCTGAGAATACAGTTGCGGTAACTAATAACCCTACCAAGCCTCAGCCGACATTTCGCGTTCCCATCAACAGTAGAATTTTTGCGGCTCCTTCGATGCGGCAGTAGAATTAAAGTTGAATTTAATTAACTCAAATCCCCGACTTTGTGATTAAGTCGGGGATTTATTTATTTATACATAATTTATAATACAATACGCTTCAGTTAAGAGAATAGTAGGTTGGGTGTAGCGATAGCGTAACCCAACAAAGCCTTGAAAATGTTGGGTTCCGTTCCTGTACTCAATCGAAAAACGCTGTATTAAGACTGCTGTAGCAGAACTTGTTCATAACGTTTTCCAGCAATATCCCAGGTGAATTCTGTTTCTACTAATTGTCTACCTTGTTCAGATAATTCTGAACGCAGTTGGGGATGATCAAATAATTGACTAATAGCTGTGACATATTCTGCTGGAGTGTTAGCTCTCAAAGCGCGTAATGGTTGATCTGCAATATCTACAGCTAATCCTTCCAAACCGCGATCGCTGGCTACAACAGGTACACCTGCGGCCATTGCTTCCAAGGTTTTATTTTTAATGCCAAAACCAGTGCGGAGCGGCACTACACACACTGTAGACTGGTGTAAATATTCTGTCATGGAAGCCACACGCCCAGTCACAATCACACCAGGAAGATTATTTAACTCTAAAACTTCGGGAGTTGGTCTAGCACCAACAATACTAAAGGTGGTGTCTGGATAATGTTTTTGTAGTTGCGGTAAAACTTCAACAGCAAAAAAACATGCTGCATCAATATTATGTGAAGCATCCATAGCACCCACAAAAATTAATTTATGTCCGCCTGGGTCTTGTTGACGACAGGGAAACAATTCTAAATCCACGCCGTTGGGAATCACTTTAATTTCCAGATCAGGACGCAGTTTGAGAAATTCTTGGCGATCGTCTTGGGTTGTCACCACAATGTTAGAAAACTTATTACAATAACGCTGTTCGTAGCGTTTGAGAACCAGAGACAAATAAAGGCGATCGCGCGTTGCATTTTGCGCCGCACCCATTTCTAAATGATCACGAATCCAGCCGTAAACAGAACTGTGAACATCAACCACCGTATTTACTAGATGACGGTAGTCTGGCTGAATATAAATTTCATTGACGCTATGTTCACAAGTAATTACATCGCACTTCCTGGCGCGGACATATTCATCAACCCAAGCTTGAATCTCTGGAGAATAGCGATGGAGTACATTTGGCGGTGTGGCTTTGAGTACCGACTCTAAAAACCGGACTGTTTTACCGACTAAACGAGCGATCGCATTTTTTTCTTGGGGTTCCGGCGGTAAAGGAAAAACAATCAATTCACTCACATATTTCCGTAATTCCTCTATCTCGGCTGATGTTGTTTCCTTGTTACTCTGTGTAATTAACGTTATGTCGTGGTTATATTGAAGATATCGCAGTAAATTAAAAGTTCTAATTTCTGTTCCTCCACGACTGGGCGGGTAGGGAAATGTAGACGATAGCATTAATATCCGCATATAATTTTGCTGCTCCTTTTTTGAATAGTAATTATGATGCAGTTAGGGCGTTAATCGATAATACTTTAACTCTTATTTTGTAAAATGTAAGCTGATGATACTCTAGGAATAATCATCATTTGATTCCGCCCATAACCCATCAATTTATCAGCTAAAAAAATGAATCATCAACTGATGCTTTTTATCATTACTGCTAATAAGAATTAAGTTGTTGGGTTTGGCAATTTTACCCGCCACAGCCATTCCAGATAAATCGTGAACAAAAAAACTGTTAACTACGTCAAATGTGCATTAGTTTGACTGGTGCAGTCATTTGACTGCTGCATCCAAGTTAAATGTTATAAATAACTTTCATAACTTAAGTACAACTGCTGACTAATGTTGCAATTTTTCCCATACCAAAGCTTAAAAATTCATGCTTGGGTAGCTCAGTTATTGACTAAATTTAGGCAATTTTTAAACTGGCGCTCAATTCAGCCTCTTCTACCAGTTTTGTTTATCACCTCATTCAGCATCGTGGTATTTTTAGGCAATGGGACACCGACAAATGCTCAAATATCTGAGTCACCCCGCCAACAAATTCGCGGTGTTTGGCTGACTAATAACGACTTCGATATTATGAAGTATCAAGCCAAAGTGCAGGATACAATGGCTCAATTGCGGCGGCTGAACTTTAACACAGTCTATCCCGTCGTCTGGAATGATGGTTATACAAAATATCCCAGTGCAGTAGCACAACAGCAGGGTATTCCCTTTTTCTTCAAAGGTGCAGAAGGACAAGATATCATTGCTGACATTATTAACCAAGGCCGTCGTCAAGGATTAGTAACTATACCTTGGTTTGAATTTGGGTTTATGGTTCCCTTAACTTCAGAATTAGCATCCGCTCACCCAAATTGGCTGACACAAAAGCAAGATGGAACTCAAACTTCAATTACTGCGGCGGGTGAAGTAGCTTGGTTTAATCCTTTCCATCCCGAAGTCCAAAAATTTATTACTGACCTTGTAGTTGAAATCATTACCAAATACAACGCTGATGGGATTCAATTTGATGACCATCTGAGTTTGCCTGTGGATTTTGGTTACGACAGTTACACGATAAAACTATATACCGAAGAAACTGGCAATCCACCTCCCCCCAACTCTCAAGCCCAAGCATGGGTGCAATGGCGGGCGGATAAAATTACAGCATTCATGCTCCAACTTTATCAAGCGGTGAAACAAATCAAGCCTAATGCAATTATTTCTGTTTCGCCGAATTACTATGATTATGCTTATAAATTTCAACTGCAAGACTGGCTGAATTGGGTGAGATTGGGTATTGTAGACGAGCTAGTGATGCAAGTTTACCGTAACGATTTAGAAGCTTTTATCAGCCAAATTACTCGCCCAGAAATTATCGAAACACAACAATATATACCTACTGGCATAGGTATTATGACAGGGTTGCGAAATCGCCCAGTTTCTCTACAACAAATTCAGTCTCAAGTCCGGGCGGCTCAACAACGCGGTTTGGGTGCTGTGTTTTTCTACTATGAAAGTCTGTGGGATATTGCACCTGAACCTGTGGCGCAGCGACAAGCTGGATTTTTAGAAGTTTTTGCTAACCCTGCGTTGCGGGATACTTCTCAAATTACCCGTCGCAAGCCTACTTTTGATACGATATCAGTCCCTTTATATACTAAAGGTTCTGTTAGCCAAGCAAGTCGAGGCTATTTTTTAGAAATATCTGTAGCCAACGGGCGACCGAGACGTGTTTTGTTAGATACAGGTTCAGCAGGTTTAAGAGTACCTCCAGAATTTTTCGGGAATGCTCCCATCCGCAAAACAGGTCAAGTTGTCAAGGAAGTATTGAGTGATGGGACAATCTTAGAAGGAGAATTAGTTTATACCAATTTCCGAATTGGTTTTCTGACTACTGAAGAACCTGTTCCGGTACAGGTTGTGACTAGCCGCAAATGTACTAGCCAAAAACCAAATTGTTCGGCGAAAAGTAGTACAGCGTTTTCCGGTATTATCGGTGTCAATTATTTTGAACGGTCACTTCCTTATAACCCGTTGAGAAAATTACCAGGAAATTTGAGTAACGGAGCGATCGTCACAGGTAATGGTGGTACTAATAATAGTGGTAATCTCACCCTTGGCTTGACCGAAAAAAATCGCGCAGGTTTTAAGATGGTTTCCCTGAAGGCGCAACCTGCAATTGATGGTATACCTGGCAATAGATGGGACTCTCGACTTAACGCCGTCTGTTTAACTATCTCTGGTAGTGCGATGAAAAATAGCTGTAACAGCAGAATGGTGACTGACTCTAGAAATACAAGTGGTTTTGTGGAGTTGAAGTCCCCAAACCTCTCAGGCAAGCTTAAACCCGGAAGGTTACGCCCGGAAAATACTGTTAAAATAGCTATTCCTCAAGTTTTGGACTACAGTTTAGTTCCAGGCAACCGTGATGGGTTTAATTTGTGGAATATTGCGATTTCTACCCAAGCTGAACAGCCTGTATTTGTGAATAGTGGTATTGGATTTTTTGATCGATACGATGTTCTTTTTGACGCAATTAATGGACAACAGGGGTTTCGTGTTCGTCGTTAACAAGACTTACGTAGAGGTGTGAAGGCAATACGGTTCGGTTAACAAATGTATCTGTTGAGGTGAGCAGGGGGGCGGAGGAGCTTCAGGTTCAGGGGAGAGCGTACCTTCGTTCCCCCTTTCACCCCTGCACCCCTGCACCCTTGCTTGCCTACACAAGTAAGTTTCTTATCCGAACCGTATTGGGTGTGAGGGTGTAACGAAAAGAAAAAAGCCGATGCAATTCTAAGTTGCACGGCTTTCGGTGTGGTATGAGGAGCTTAACTAAATCTCATGATACGGTAACTAACTAGTTTGCTGTACGCTCGTAACAATTTTGGTAACAGAAATTTTTGGACAGTACAGACTGATAAGTAGCCGTTTTGAACTTGCATACATAAGAGCATTTGCCGCTTATTAAAGCTAATTTAGCCTACATTTTGGCGGAATTTTTGTTTAAGTAATTATTGAGAGGTATTTTCTCTTGAAAACGGTAGCTCATATATTTCTAAACACTGAAGAGATTGGTAAAAACGCCGATAACGCCTGTCGGTAAGCAATTCATTGTTAACTAAATTAATTCGTTTCCCTGCTGCTTCAACTTCAGGCGCATCGAATGGCTGTGTTTCCCTAAGAGAAGAGTATACGCATACTACCTGTTCTAGTTCTCGAAATTTCTCGACAAACGGCATCAAGGTTATCATACGTCTAACAATATTCTGTACTTCTGGCGTATGTTGTGGATCGAGTCCTCTTTGTTTAGCGTCAGTGATTGCTGCCTTCAATAGTTCCACTTCATTAGACAGGACGGGTGGGAAGCTCTGTCTTTTAAAAATGTTTAGTGATATCAGGCGCAGCATTTGTGTTGATTTCACTTAGATTTGGCTGGCTTGAATGAAGATATTGAATACTTTATGATTTATATTAGCAATACCTCTGTCAATTTGCGAGGGTTCCAAGCCTGTAGCAATGGGATGAATACGTCCCAATCAAGTAAGCTTGGCAAAAATTTGGGCTAATAAAATAGGCTCAGGCTTTGCCTGGATTTCTCACAAGAGAGAAATCCAGGGGTGTGGGAGGGGTGGGAAGTGTGGGAGGATGGTGAAAAAATCTTTCCCCCCACACTCCCCACACTCCCCTCTCTCCACACCCGCTACCCATACGTGAGAAATTCGGGTTTGGAGGAAGCATTTTTTAAGATGTAACCTGCACCTGTTATAAAAAATCCCCTGGTTTTTACGGTTGTCACCAGAGGAAAAATTAATATTGCTCTAATTTAGGATGTTTTTCTTGTTATTAGCATAGCAATATTGACTAGTTTCAAGTTGCCAAAATGGCGGAAAAAAACAGTTTTTTTACAAAGAACAATTCAGAATTCATAGTAATTTTAAAAACCATCTAGAACTCATATAGGAATCCGATTTGATTTCTGAAAAAATCTAAGTAGATGTAGGGTGTGTTAGGCGTAAGCCGTAACGCACCAAAAGCCTTGGTAGCAGGTGCGTTACGCTATCGCTAACACACCCTACTGGCGTGGCAAGCCTTAAATGTTGCATTAAAAAATAGATTTTATCTGTGTTCATCAGCGTTTATCTGCGTTTTTATCCAAATCTAATGCACTACTTTAGCCTTGCCACGCCACTACGTATCTGTTCAAAAATCAAGTAGGATTCCTATAGTTGATTTATAAATAAAGTCAGTACACGTAGAACAGGCTTCTTTCCGACTCCCTGTCTATACATTCTCTACTAAATTCCAGAAATAGCCGTCTGGTGCGGTGAAAGAAAAACTTTTTTCTCGAAACTCATTTTCGATGATGTTTGTAAAGTTTAGCACCTGACTGGATTTGATGCGATCGCAGTATTCATCGATATGCTGCACACGGTAAGTATACAACGACATTCCTAAACTTCCTGGTTGGGCGGCTTCAAACCGTGATTCTACGTTCATCGCTTCGGGAAAGCGAATTATATAAAGTCTCCCACTCCGCGCCGCCATTAAGTCAGTTTGGGAAGAACGGGGATCATCAAAGGTTGTGACGATAAATTTTTCCCCTGGCTTGAGGTCGAATAAATCTCGACCTGCGGCTGAAGAATCATAGCTAGTTTCCACATCATCGCGCACACGCAACAAACCTAAAACTTCCTCATAAAACTTCAGGCTAGTTTTGCTATCGTCTTGAACAATAATCCCTATATGGGTAAACTGGCTGGTTTTAAATACCGATGCTTCGTTGATATGTCCGTAATTTGGGATGGTGTAACCAAATCTTTGAAATAAAACTTGTCGAGTTAAGGGTTGGAGTAGTAACATTTCTCGCACCCCGACAGTTTGGTCAATAAAAGGGCGGCTTTTGCGTTCTTTGTTGTAAATTACTTCCCAGTAGGGAATACTATAACGCACTGAGAAACCAGCCGCTTTGGCTTCTTCGGCATGATTTAAAATTGTTAAAATATCAGAGGTGAGGGTAGTTGCCCAACGATTTCCCTTGGTTTTCATGGATGCTAACCCCAAACCTTGATTAGTGGGATTTTGCCAAACCATCAACCGAATCAACCCATGATCTGCGTTTTGATGATATAAGCGAATGGAACGCACAGCAGAATTTACACCATATAATTGATAGGCTATCGCCGCAGGTAATTGACCAACTTGCCCAATACGATAACCAAATTGTTCCCAATATTGAATGGCAAAAATTGGGTCGGGAACCCCAATACATACTTCATAAATACCTGTTATTTTAGGTTCTTTTTCGAGAGTCATAGTGAATTTAATTTAGATATAACCAAATAATATTAATTCAGAAATCAGGTGGTGGAACAGGATTTTTTTGTCTCACGCAGAGACGCAGAGGCGCAGAGGAGGACACTTGCGTGGGCGGGTTCCCCGACTTGAGCAAAGTGTCTGTCATGCAGAGAGGTACAGAGAGTTTATTTGTCGGTGATTTGGTTTAAGTCTTGGAGGACTGCGGCGGCTGATTGATAGCGATCGCTAAAATGATAGCGTACCATTTTATCTAAAATTATTCTGAGTTCAGCACTGATTTGGGCTTTGGGTTGCCACATAATATTACCTGTGTCTGGGTCTGGTTGTAATTCTTGGGGCAAAATACCAGTAATCGCCTGAATTGCCATCATCCCCAAAGCATAAATATCACTAGATAAGCGCGGATGTCCGGCAAATTGTTCTGGTGGCGCATAGCCCCTTGTACCAATAGCAACTGTGGGTAATTCTGTTTGTTCACTAGTTGGTGGCTGCATTAATTTCACTGCACCAAAATCAATTAAAACTAAGCGATTATCTTGATTGCTTCTAATAATATTATGTGGTTTAATATCTCGGTGAATTACTCGATGTTCATGGACAAATGCTAAAACTTCTAATACACCTTTGAGCATTTCAATCACAAAAGTTTCGGTTTTTGTGCCATGTACAGGTGCTAATTCTTCATGGAGTGTATGTCCAGCAATGTATTCTTCGACTAAATAAAATTCCTGTTGGTCTTCAAAATAAGCCAGCAAGGCGGGGATTTGGGGATGTTTCCCTAAAGCTTCTAAAATTTCAGCTTCGGTATTAAATAATCTGCGGGCGACTTCTAAAAATTTTGGGTCTCGGCGTGCCGGCATTAATTGTTTGACAACACAAGTAGGACTACCCGGACGTTGAGTATCTTTGGCTAAATAAGTACGTCCAAATCCACCAGCGCCCAACACTCTGGAAATTTGGTAACGTCCACCCAACAGTAAATCACCAGTTCTTTTTTCGGGTTGTGTAATTGTGGCTGCGGCGTGGGTATGTTGGTCAATAATTTTAGTCGCTTCTGCGGCGGAGGTAGTTTCTTGTAAGAGAATATTTAATTGAGCGATCGCTTCTTGTTGTTGTTCAACTTGCTGAATAATTAATTTAGTTTGCTTTTGGGTGTTGTACGCTGTATAAACCAACATCCCCACACTACTAAATACAAAGGCCGTCGCTGGGGGAATTAAGGGTATCCAAGCAGCAATTAAAAATAAACCCCCGCAAATTCCTATTAAAATAGCGAGGACTACACCTCCCACAACCAACAGCATTAGGGGATGTCCCCACCGCCAGCCTAAAAAGCTACCTAGCAAAGACCAAGCCAACACCCAGATTATTTCCAGCCACTCAGGCCAATACCAAATTAATGGTCTACCATCTAACACCGTACTGAGAATTTGACTGGTTATTTGGGCATGAATAAATAAATTTGATGTTCTAGTGGGATGGTCTGGTGAAGCACTGTAGGGAGTGTATACACCCGGATAAATACTAGTAGCAGTTGTGCCAATAATGACTAACTTATCTTTAACCCAGTTGGGATTAATTTGATTGTTGAAAACTTGAGAAAGAGTAACTGTTTGCGCTAGGTGATTAGAGTGGCGATAATTTAGTAATGTTTGATAACCAGCCGCATCTGTCCCTACATAACTACCAGAATTAGCAGTGAGGATAGGGAAAGTGGTTTTACCAAGATGGAAATATTTTTCTTTAAAATCTACATTTATTCCTTGTTTTTCTAAATAAATAATTGCCATTAAACCCGCAAAGGAAAATTGCGTTGCACATTTATTGCTATTAGTTGGTTCGGCAAATAATAAACTCCGGCGAACAATTTGGTCTTCCTGGTTATCAGAAAGTAAATCATTATAACCAACATTATCGATAGGGAAATTGGGCGGCGGCGAAATTTCTGATCTACCTTGACTGCTTAACAAACAAGTAGCAACAATATTCTTCTGATTAGCAATTCCAGCCGCTAGATTTTCTTGATCTGAGCGATAAATATTTAAACCAATAACGCGGGGTTGATAAGATTCAAGTTTCGTTAATAACTGATTGATTGTGGCATCAGATAATGGCCATTTGAATTTTGCCAAATCCTCTTCAGTAATTGTAACTATTAATAGTCGCTGATCTGATGGTTCTGGAGGGCGCGATCGCAACATTTGGTCATAAGCCTTTAACTCCCAAGGTTGTAACCACTTCAGTTCCCGCATTCCCCACACCAAAGCGGTAACTCCCACACCAGTGACGACAACCATTCGCCACCAGTGAATCTTCGTCAAGGTGTCACGATAATCTTGATTTCGGGTTAAGGCAGTTCGCAGGTATTGTAATATTCCACTAATCACAGAGTTGTAGTAGAAGGCAGGAGGTGAGGCAGTCCCCGTCTTGGCGGTTCCCGTCGATGGGGGAGGCAGAAGGATGAAATTCTACACTTCATCTTCAGACGTTAATTCTTTGCTTTATTTAATTTAACAGCTTACTTGGCTGGATGTTGCCGTTTAATGAATGAATAAAGTTCAGCAAATAATAGGTTGTATAATCTATTGCAATCCTAAGTGGGGAAAAACTCTCTCCCTTGTCTCTATTTTTCATTGTCAACTATCCGTTTCTCCTCTCCATTACTAAAACTCAGCCATGTCAAGCATCGCTATTGAAACCATCATTGCAGCCTACTTTAGCAACATTACCGCCATGAATCCAGAAGGCTGGATCGAGAACTTTGCTGAAGATGCAGTGAGTCATGACCCAGTTGGTGAACCCCCAGTCAAGATTCGGGGAGATTATCACCGATTTATCGGGCAATTGCAAGCTGTATTTGAGAAACTAGCCGCAACAACTGAACATATTTTTGTCGCTGCTAATGAAGCAGCCGTCAAGTGGACAATGCAGGGAGTAAGTAAAACTGGTAAATCAGTCAGCTTTGAAGGAATCACAATTTTTGAGATTAACCAAGACGGCAAAATTCAAACAACCCGCGCCTATTGGAACCCCAAACAATTGGTAGCACAGTTGCGGTAGGAAATGAGGCTGTAGTTAGATCGGCACAATGTTTTTATCTGTGCTGGGTAATGCACTCACCCAAATTTTATTTAACATTTTTGGTGAGACTACAAACGCCTCTGTGGGAATTGCTTTGGGTTCTGTATTGATTTTTATTTTTTCGGTGTGGTTTTTGGCTAAGTCATTGGCTAAAATGCGATCGCCTGAAGTTGATTTAGGCAAGTTACCACCCAAAAAGCACAAAGGACTCTTGTTATTAGTCAGCCGAGATGAACCTTGTCGCAAGGCCTTAGAATATCATCTGCCACAATTAGAATGTTGCTGGTTGATTTGTTCTACCCAGTCAATTGATATTGCCAAAAAATTAAAACAAGATTTTTCTAAATTAACAATTGCTGAACCAATCGTAGTTAATGATATCTACGACCCTCTAGAGTTTTATCACGTTGTGCGAAAAATTTATAAAAGCCTGCCCTCTGGATGGACAATGGAAGATGCGATCGCAGATTTTACAGGGATGACTGCCCAAGCTAGTGTTGGTATGGTACTTGCTTCTTTATCTGTACAAAGTCCCTTACAATACACCCCAGCCGAATTACAAGATGGACAAGTAACAGGACGTTCTTTCAACCCCATTGAAATTACTCTCAAGCAGCAGTTCCGCAAATAGATTAGCTAAATTTTTGTAAAATTACTGTTATATCTAGTAGTCTGCCAAGATAACTTTGCGTGGTGGCTGGCAGAGGGGCAGAGGGGCAGAGGAGAGAGAAGAGGCTTCGGGGCAGAGGGGCTTCGGGGCAGAGGGGAGAGTACCTTCATTCTCCCCTGCTCCCCTGCTCCCTTGCTCCCTTACAGGGTCTACACAGCAATATTGGGTTGGTGGACTACTAGGTTTGAGGCGTTTTCACAGAGTTTTTTATTGTTCATCGACACACCTCGCCAAATCGCCGAAACCCTATATTTTTCGTTGAGGTGTGTCGATTGCTTACAGGGAAAGGGTTTGAGCTATGTGTTTTGGTCAATTTTCACTGATGATTTATAATAATTTCAGAGATGCGTCGATTTGGCGGCTGAAACCCTTACTGGGTAAAGGCTCCTAGACGAACTCCCTACCGATTGGGTCAAATCGGAATAGTTGGAAACTTATTAACTCTTGTAACTAGCCTTACGCTATCGTAACCCTACCGATTGGGTCAAATCGGAATAGTTGGAAACATTGTGACCTTGAAGCCGTCGGCCGTAACGCCGGACACCCTACCGATTGGGTCAAATCGGAATAGTTGGAAACCGTCGTGGGAACCATGTACTGATTCGATGACCACGCCCTACCGATTGGGTCAAATCGGAATAGTTGGAAACCCGGAGCCGTGCTGCTGAAGCCACTGGTCTTGACCCTACCGATTGGGTTAAATCGGAATAGTTCGTAACTCAAAACTAGAAGCTTAAATTTTGTAGTTTTGATAACTAAAAAAGAGGTTAGATATATTAGTATCTAACCTCTTTTATTTCTCTATTTTGGCGTTTGGGATTTGATTAAAGATTACGCCTGATTTTTAGCGCCGTCATTTTTGGGGAAAACACCGTTTCCACTGGTATGCAATAGTAAAACTGTTGTTGAACGATCGCAATTATCTATGCACAGCTACCAAATCCGTTTAGAAGGCGAAGTTTTACGAGTAGGATTTAATCGAGTTTTACCAGCGCAGGGCGATCGCATTGTGCGCGACGCTCTAGAATTATTAGAACAGATGATAGATTCTGGGCAAATTCCTGGGGGAAATCGCCTATTGATTGACGGGCCGCAATCTGTACCTGTAGCTTATGTGATGGCGCATAAACTATCACATTTATATCAGGCGATCGCTGTTCTAGATCCCAAAATTGGCACACCAGGATACAAAACTTATATAGTCACCATTTCCCACGGTTCCACAGAATACAAAGTTGGTGATTTAATCGAAACTAAAGAACCCCAACCCGTGCGTTCAACTATCAAAGTGGTATTGTGCGGCCCGCAGAATTCTGGTAAATCATGTTTGCGAGATGGACTAAAAAAGACTATTTTAGGAAACTTAGGCGCACCTTATCCATATATAATTACAGCTTGTCCTGATGGCGAAGGTTCATGGCATCAAGAAGCTTATGAAAATGATGAAGAACTAGCTAAAACTACCAAATACATCAATAAAGCCGATTTTACCCCAGAATTTACCCAAAAAGCAGCTAATTGGGTTAAAAGTGCTAATCAGCTAATTAATATTATTGACGTTGGTGGTAAAATCACACCAGAAAATGAGCTAATTATGCAGCCAGCAACCCACGCAGTTATCTTATCAGGAAAAATAGACGAATTTGCTGAGTGGGAAGAATTTTGTCATAAACTAGGATTAAAAGTAATTGCCAAAATTTATAGCCAATTAGATGCAGCACAGGACGAAGTTTTTCTAGCTCATAATTGGCAATAAAATACAAATAAGCTGTTAGAAACAGCACCATTACTTACAGGTAGTGTGCATGGTTTAAAGCGGGGCGAAAATTTATCAACTCGTCCAATGGTAAATATTTTAGCTGAGGTATTAATTCATTTGACGAAGTGTTAATTCATCATAAATTGATGTAATTGAGTGCTAAAAGCGACTATTTTAGAAAGTAATATCGCGTTTTTTCTCTATTCTGCATAATTTAAATCTGATTGTTCAATTTGTGAAATTGGATTACTTTAGCTATGGCTAATCAAGTTTACACAGCAATTACTTTTGCACCCGTTCAGGGGTTTATCGAAAAATCTCGAAAGTTACGAGATTTATACGGTAGTTCTTTTATCTTGTCTTATCTAGCCAGTACCATTTGTAGGAAAGCCAGAGATAAAGGATTTTGGGTGGTTTCTCCAGCTACTATCAATTTGACGCAAGGAACTCCTAATCAAATAATTATTAAAGGTGATTTTCCCGAAACAGAAGTTAAAGAAGTTTTCGACTCTGCTTGGGATGGAGTTATACAAACTTGTCGCCAATGGATTGAAGATCATGTTCCTGGTGAATATCATTGGCGAAGAACATGGAATTTATGGTCAAGTTACGCTTGGGAATTTTTTTGGGGACAAGGTGAATCAATTACTAACGCGCGAGGTAATTTAGATCAAATCAAGCGTCGGCGCAATTGGACAGCGATTAACTGGACTGGTGAAAGTTCAACCTTATCTGGTGCAGATGCGATCGCAATTCCCAGTCTAGGTAGTAATCATCCTAAAACCTATAAATATGAAACTCAAAAAAATGAAATTAAAGCGTTTTACCAGCAGTTAAGTTATGCAGTCGGTCATGATTTTATTGAGCATATTAGAAATGAACTCAAGAAAAAGAATCCAGAAATACATAGCAGGTTAGTTGAGAGATATGGTCAAGGATTTATTAAATTTATTGAAGAAAGATTTCCTAAAATTAGTCAGCAAGAACGTGACGAACTCATTAGGGAATATGGTTCAGGTATTATAGACCCCGATGAGGAATTGAGTATTGCTGAACTGATTAAACGTCTGATTACTTTAGAGGCGATCGCATCTCCTATAGGTATTCCTACACAAGAGATTCCTGAAACATATCGTGATTTAAATCGGCTGAATACAAAGAGAAAAAAAGACAAATTAGAACCTGATAATCGTTGGACTGGCTGGTTTCAAGGTGATGGGGATAAAGCCGGAGAATATCTCAAAAAATTATCAGATATAGAGACTAATAATTTTAGCCTTGCTATGATAACTTGGGGTGAAAACATATTAAAAAAAAGCTTGAATAATACAGGTTGTGGTAGAATAATTTATGCAGGTGGTGATGATTTTTTAGGTGTTTTATATCGCACTCCTCCTGACAAAAGATTTCTCGGAAAATTAGTGACATACTTAACTGATAAAGCAGGAAAATCCGCACCAAAATTAGCAAAAGAAATAACTACTTTCCGACAAGAATTTGACAGTAGAGGTTTACATAAAGACGTAAAACTTTCTGTTGAACTTAGACATGAATTTGCTCAAATCATTAAAGATAATTATAAAAGCGATGGAATTTTAAAAGAAGCACTAGCAGACGCAGGTCTTAAGTATCAAGAAGCAGAAATATTGTTTAGAGAACCTGTACTTAAACCTCAAGAATGCCTTGATTGGTTTTATAACTTTAATTCCGCAAACGAGAACGCCTTATGGAAACAACATAAACAACCAATTGGCGTGAGTGTGGGATTTGTTTGGGCTGCGCCTGGTGTTCCGCAGCGAGAGGTATTACAAAATTGCAGAGATGTAGAGAAAATCGCCAAAAATCAAGGACGCGATCGCCTGGCTATTCGCATCTTGTTTAATGGAGGTAATTATATAGATTGGGTTTGTCCTTGGTGGTGTTTGCAGGAAGTATTGCAAGGATATTGCGATCGCCACGGACAAACAGGCGCAAAAGCCAACTGGGGACATATCTATGCAGATGTGGCGTTACTAGAATCCCGTCACGCGTTTAAAGGTGAACAAACTGAGATAGCTTTAGCTTTGTTTAAAATTTACTTTCCTGATGTAAATAAACGCCTCAATCTTAAAGATAACAAAATCCTCTGGAATCAACCTGAAGAAGACAATGAAAAGAAAAAAATTATCTCCTATGGCATTTTAGGAAATAAAAAAGACTGCAAGGATGCCAATGAAGCACTAAATAACTGGATTATTAATCTTGCAAAAATAGGATTTCAATTATGTCAGTAGTAGAAATATCAGGTAGGGATTCTAGCAGTAATGCTACAACAGAGTCACTTTTTAAGTATTTGGTAGTCATTGAACCATTAGGTTTTTTATATGGCAGTGCTGGCAGATTTTTATCACCAGACAACTTAGTAGGACGTTCCGGGACAAGCTTTCCCCCAAGCACAGCCAGCTTATCTGGTTTATTTTCGGCTACATATACCCAAGAGGAATCTGACGAAGAAAAGCGCAAAGCCAAAATCGAACCTTTACATTTTGCTGGCCCTTTTTGGGCAAAAAGTTGTTCTCCGCAGAACTTTTATGTGCCGACACCTTTTAATTGTTTAGTTAAGAAAGGAGAAGCAAAAATTTCATATCAATTAAGTTGGAATGGAGCCAAATGGCAAAATCAAAATGAAGAATCACCATCAGATAAATTTGAAAGTAGCCATTGGTTAGCAATAGAAGACTGGGAAAAATTAACATCAATTGATTGGAGTAACCCGCCAAAAGTCAAAAAATCACCTTGGAAACCAGTTCCACAATTGCACCCCCAACTAAGAGAAGATGAACGGTGCGTCAAGATAGAAAAACTAGAAGACGGCAGCGAAAGAGGCAGTTTATTTTTAGAAAACGGAGTTCAACTAGACCCCGATTACTGCTTAGTTTATCTCTGCAATGACAAAGTTAATGATGGTTGGTATCGCTTTGGCGGTGAGGGACATATAGTAGATGTGCGATGTCTGCCATTGGATGAATCTATCAAAAATCTGCTCACACAAGATGTTGGCAAGAGTTTCGCTTTAATTACCCCAGCAATTTGGGGGTCAAATCGCCTATCAACTCGCTATCCAGAGGCGTGGGATAGCGAACTGTATTTAGACACCCTGTTGACTGAACGTCCCCACCCTTCCCGCTATCGACTTGGTGGTGAAGGCAAAACCAAACGCCTATCACGGGGACGTTATGCAATTCCGGCGGGAACCGTTTATGTCATGAAAACACCCCTCAAAGCTTGGCAAACATGGAACCCTGAATGGTTCCCCAAAGAAGGCCCTTCCTTCAAACGCTGGGGAAGCGGACTAGCCCTACCCTTTAACAGTTAGCAGTTATCAGTTAACAGTTATCAGAATAGTAGGTTGGGTGTAGCGATAGCGTAACCCAACAGAGTATGCGTGAATGTTGGGTTCCGTTCCTCCACCCAACCTACACCTTCACTACAACTTCACCTTCAGCGTTATCAGTTAACAGTTATCAATATGGAGTAATATCAATGTACAAAAAAGCCTACGGCATCATCGAAACCTTAGCACCTCTGCACGTCGGTGCAAGTGCGGGAGAAGAAACCGGGAATTTGAACTTAATTTTCCGTGACCAATTTACCCAAACTGGGATTATTCCTGGTAGTTCAATTCGTGGTAGATTTCGGGCAGATATGCGATCGCACGAACAAGGTACAGAAAGAACATGGTATGGTCACGAAGCTGTATTAGGTGAAGAAAACACCACCACCGAAGCCTTAGTTAAGTTTGAATACGCCTCCTTAGTCTGGCTACCTGTTTTCTGTCCCGGACAACCGATTGTTTGGGTAACTTGTCCTTGGTTACTCAAACGTTACAAGCAAATTACTGGCATCAATGCAAATCTACCAGACCCTTACACAGCACCCAAAGCTTTGCAAGGTCGTCAAGTAGACACTAACCGTAAAGTTTTGTTTTTTAACTTAGGCTTTATCGAAATCCAGAAAGATGAAGACCTCTCAGATTGGATACCAACCGGATCTAACTTGAATCCAAACAACTTAGTTGTAGTTGATAACAATGATATTGCCATGCTGCACGACATGGCACTTTACCGCCAAAGCCGAGTCAAACTTGCCGACAGCGAAAAGAAAGTAGAAGGCGGTGCATTTTTTAACGTCGAAGCTTTACCAGAAGGAAGTATCTTAATTTTTCCAATTGCCTTGAAACAAACAGGTTGGCAACCCTTTGGAAATGATGCGTCTGATGAACTTTATTTTGGTGGACTAGAGTCAATTGGCTTTGGTCGTTGTCAAGTTACTTTAGGGGGAGCATATAAATAATGGCTTGGAAATCTTACGGACTAGACCGGACAGCACAACAATTGGTAATAAATGCTAAAAAGCGAGATGAAAAGTCTCTCAACCAATCTTACAAAATGCGGATGTCTGTTGCTTACGGGTTGGAACGTTTTTGGGGAGAACATCTGCGTTTAAAAGCTAAAGAACCGGAGAAAGCTGAATATTGGAAAGCAACTTGGGATGCTTTAGCAGCAATTATGAAAAAAGCTGGAGTCGAAATTCCCAATGATGCTGTCAACCTCAATAATGTTGAGCAGATTCAAACAATGTCTGATAAACTCTGGCAATTGGATATCAATGACCAACGGGTAGCATTAGCAGTGCTGACGCAACTATGTGACTGTATTGTTTGGTGGACGCAACGATATAAAGGGGAAAAATCATGACTGTCATTCCCGACCCCGCTAAAAAAGTTCCAATGATGTTTCGGGCGCAGATTAATGGACGTTGCCAAATTCAAAGGCTGGTTCCTGGTGCAGAAGAACAAGACGCTACACGTTGGGCTGATGAATGGGTAGATAAAGCTTATCCTAATCTCCCCGAAACTGGGGCTGAAGTTCAAACTCGGACTTACACCTTAACTTGGCGATTTATTACCAATAGCGGTCAAGATGATGGTGTAATTCGCCCGGTGATTGGCGCGAGGGGCTGGCCGTTTTATCCTGGTAGCAGTATGAAGGGGATTTTTCGTCGCGCTTGCACCAAAGAACAAGCAGCATTGTACTGCGGCACAATTTTGGCTGATGGAGAATTGCAACCAGGAATTTTACGTTTTCATGGTGGTTATCCTACTGATACTGCCTGGACGGAAAATTTAGTAGACATTGTGCATCCGCAGCAGAATTGGCAAGTTGGGATTGAGAAAAAAAATGTAAAGATTGTGAATCCGCAGCAAGATTGGCAAGTCAAGAAAGAAAATAAACCATCAAGCGCGTTTATCCAAATTTCCTTGTATAAACCAGAACTACAATTTGGCATTTCTAGTAACGCTAAAAATGTAGATTGGCAGACAGTCTGGGAAATATGGGAAAAGGCACTTTCCACAGGCATTGGTTGTCGTGTCTGTGCTGGCTACGGGCAACCAGAACAACACAAGGGCAATATTCTTTACCAAGCACGCATCAAAGGCCAGGGACAAGCAGCCAAGTTAATTGATGGCACAGGGGAGTTTCGCGCTAATATTTTTCGGGCTGGTTTGCGGGGTCATGCTTTGCGAATTTTTGGCGGGTTGACGAATGCAGACATGGCAGAGCAAATTGTCAACAATTTGTTTGGTAGTGTCCAAGGTAAGGGCAATATCGGGCTTTTGGGGATGAGTTTTCGAGATTCTCGGTTAGAGATAGAAAGCTTTGGCAGAGGTTCCTACGCCCAACCTACTTATAATGTTGAGGGTGAATTAGTTTGGTTACTGGCTAGTAAACTGGCTGATTCTCAACAAGAAGAAGCTTTGAAAAAATTGGTAGCTGATTTAACGCGGTTCGCTGTTGTGTTAGGTGGTTTTGGCAAATCTTGGCGACGGGCAGATCATCGCCTATTTTATGAAGAATACTACGAAGAGGGATACAAACCGCTAATTGGTTGTCACTGGCAATGGTTGGGAGAGCGATCGCTCATTCGAGATGTGCAAGTGCGTAAACTAGAGCAAGTGGGCGAATTTATCGATAAAGTGCGGCAAACTGCCCAAGATTGGATGCAGTTGCAAGGCATCACCCCCAGCCCCAAACAACCAACTACTTGGCGCGAAGCATGGCATCCCCAAAACGTGCAAGTCTGGGGACGACAAGCCAATGACAAAGAAGACAGTGAAGCTATTTTTTGGCTGCATGGCCCTTACCAAGAAGCAATTTCGAGAACGCAGCCAGAAGGTTCAATTTACCGTTCGTCAATTACCGGACAGATGGGGCAAATCGGTAGACTTTGGCATCGAATGTACCCGCTTGTTCGCCTAGTCAAAGATCCCAAAAATCCTAATAAACCTATACCCAAAACCACCGTTGGCTATTTAGAACTGCTGACGCTGTTTCCCGATGATTCACCCGAATCAAAACAGTTTGTCAAGTTTCTAAATTTCCAGCAAAATCAAGCCAAAGGTTTTCAGAAACTCTGGCCGCGATCGCCATCATAAATTACGCAAATTCGATTAACCTCTCCCCAACCCCTCTCCGAAGCCTATCCATTAGTCACATCTTTCTTAACAATCCTAAAACGCTTGTTTTGTAGTCATCTTGAAGGCTGAGGGGTCAAGCATACTTGACAAATTCGCTTTTTATCTTCTCGCTAAAATTGGCTTTTTATTGAGAATTAAGAACGAAGTAATCAGGGTTAGAAAAAGCGTGAGTGAATACTCTCATAAATGTTGAGAAAGATCCGGGTAATGGATAGCTTTTTAAGGGGGATTTAGGGGGATCGAAATATGTGCAACTTCACATTAAATTGGTATCAGGATGATGGCGATCGCTATTTTTATCTGTAATCTGACTGCACAGTTGACATACTCACTGGCGCGGATGAGTGGGTGTTTAAGAATTTGAAGCAATTTTTGTGGTTCAAAGGCTGATGCTGTATGGCTTTGAGGTGGATGGCTACAATATGGAGTTCCGCGCAATTCCTAGAAGCTTTGCCTGTTATGCTTTTGAGGCAATTTACAAAGGTGATGTCTTGACGAGCCAACGGCTAAAATGCTACTTTCTTTCTAGTCCCGCGCAAAGTGGCTTTAAAACCTTTGCAATATCAAGGTTTCAGAAGCCCGCAGCCGCTTCTATTCTTTAGGGGCGGAATTATTGGAAACAATAAACGTTTTGGGCTTGGCATTCCTCCGCAGTAGCCGCTTCTATTCTTTAGGGGCGGAATTATTGGAAACTCTAACTGCTTTTGTTCTTGCTCGGCCATCTGTTGGCCGCTTCTATTCTTTAGGGGCGGAATTATTGGAAACATTCAAAATATAACTGTAGCCCAGATAGCTAATAACTAGCCGCTTCTATTCTTTAGGGGCGGAATTATTGGAAACGTTTAAAGATACGCTGCAAAACATCGGGCATGACTTTAAGCCGCTTCTATTCTTTAGGGGCGGAATTATTGGAAACGAAAGGGCTATCCGGTGATTTTGAATCCTACATCGCCGCTTCTATTCTTTAGGGGCGGAATTATTGGAAACCATTAACACCGCTAAAAAGCAAAATGATTATGTAGCCGCTTCTATTCTTTAGGGGCGGAATTATTGGAAACGTTGGCGCTGATAAATGTTCACTTTTCGACACCACTCGCTAAATCCCCAAAACCCTATACTTTTCGTTGAGTGGTGTCGATTGCTTACTGGGTAAGGATTTGAGCTATGTACTTGGTTAAATTTCGCCCAACATTTATAATGTTCTTCAGAGTGGTGTCGATTTGGCGGCTGAAACCCTTACAGGGTAAAGGCTCCTAGACGAACTCTTTACCGATTAACTCAAATCGGAATTATTGGAAACAAATCTTGCACTTCCACTTCAAAGGGAATACTCGCGCCTTTACCGATTAACTCAAATCGGAATAATTGAAAACACTTCTACTGGCTGTTGTAGCGATATATCTCGCCGAAAGTGTTTTGATTCCTCAAATCAGAATTTGAGCGGTTCTCAGTTGGATGAAGTACATTTCAACCCCACCCCCAACCCCTCCCCCGAAGTTTGCTCAACGGGGGGAACCCCCGCACGCAACTTCTCTCCGCGTGCGGAGAGGGGAGCGTTTGCGTTAGCAAATGCGGGGTGGGGTTCCGACTGTATTACAAGCAAGTAAGAACCGCTATCACCAAAACAGCAAAAAGAAACCCGACTTTAAATAAAGTCGGGTTTTTAATAGTGGAAATAACTTATCGGATCAAAATCATGCGGATTAAAATACTCATTACCTCATCTGGATTAGCAGTGGGTAAAAGAGGACTCCAATCACCAGTGCTGGCGTAACCAATAACGTGCAGGTGGTGAATAGTATGAGTAACAGCTTGGGGAGAACCCATAAGTATGTGTTTAATGCGTTCTCGCTTAGATGATGGATTTTGAAAAGCTAAATTGTGAACAGGTGTATTTAACATTTCGCCCTCTAAAAATTGTTGTAATTGTGATTGGGCAAAACGTTGATGTCGTGCAAACTTTTTGACTTGTGCCATGATAGAAATTATCTCCCAGAAAGGGGGTTTAGGGAAAGGCGATCGCAAGCTCTTGGCGGAGGGCGATCGCCTTTCTTAATCCTATAGTACTGTATAAAATTATACTTGTAAATACCTCAGTAAAAAATATTTTGTGGTTTGCTTTTGAACTGGTGTAAATTTTCATCACTCTTACACCAAATCGTTAATTAAAAAGCATCTTATTAACGCGATGTGCAACTTATTTTTGTAACCCCTCTCCAAACCTCTCCCCGAAACGGAGAGAGGCTTTGAGTTTTGCTCCCCTTCCCTCGTAGGGAAGGGGTTGGGGGTTAGGCATCTTATTAGCCTGCAAAGGTTGTTACTGCGCTTGTCCTGAGCTTAGTCGAAGTTCTGGTTGTGTCTGTATAGCCACGACTTCAGTCGCTTGGTGCCAGATTTGAATATACAGCCTCTTATAGAATTGGTAAGCTAATCAGCATTTAAGCTGCACTATTGAAATTGTACATAAATGACTTAAACTCTCTCCTCTGCCCCTCTGCTCCCCTGCGGTCTAAACTGCAAACTAAGTGCTTAATAGCTTATTACACCCATTCTCAATAAAAAAACGGCGTGCGTAAGTTATGTACTAATAAAGGCAAAACCCCTTGAAATCCAACGATTTCAAGGGGTTTAGTGGTATGCCAGGAACGAGACTTGAACTCGTGACACGAGGATTTTCAGTCCTCTGCTCTACCAACTGAGCTATCCCGGCGGGTGCTTTGTTTTTGCGCCACGATTTATAATCTTAGCAAACGAAAAATGATTCTGCAAGGGTCATCTAAAAAAAAGTTATGCAGTTTGCCAACCCAGTTTAATGACAACGAACACAGCAATGAATAGCAAGAACTGAACCAGCACAATACTAGGGCCAGAAGCGATGTTAAAAATCCCTGAAACCAGAATACCTACAATGCTGCTAATTGAACCTACAATTACCGACATCCACAAAAAGCGGCTAAAATGCTGACTCATCAGCTTGGCTGTCGCGGCGGGGATCACTAAGAAGGCGTTAACTAGTAAAACTCCCACAGCTTTAATCGCCACTGCAACGGCTAGTGACAGCAGCACCACAAAGGCGTAACGATATAATTCCACGGGAATACCTTGGACTTTAGCAACATCAGGATTGAGGGTGAGTAAAATTTGCTGGCGCAAAGTCGAGAATAAGAATATAGCGCCGCCTACAAGGATGAGTAGGGTTAAAATCAAATCGGTGGTATCAATAGCGAGAATATCGCCAAACAGCACAGCCATCAGGTTACCCCGATATCCTTGAATCAAGCTAGAAAGAATGACACCGATCGCCAAGGCACCAGAGAGAACTATACTAAGTACGCTATCACTGCCTAAATCGGTCTTATCAACAAAGTAAAGAACGATAACGCCAAAAACCAAGGTAAAGGGTAACAGCATCCAAGTAGGATTTAACTGTAGCAGGACACCCAAGGCGACACCAACTAAAGCCGCATGACCAACGGCATGGCTAAAAAACGATAATTGTCGTAAAGTGACAAAACTACCCAGTAACCCTCCCAGTATGCCCATCAACACAGCACCAATCAGCGCCCGTTGCATAAAGGGAAATTGTAATAAACTCACTAAATCTTGACTGCTAGTAATGGCTAACTCTGCAATGGGGTAACTCATATAATCATCCGGTGTGATTGTTGAATCTATTTGTGTGGGGGGTGTGGGGGGAAAGATTTCTTTACTATCCTCCCACACTCCTAGATTTCTCTCTTGTGAGAAATCCAGGTTTATCTGGGTGT